>NZ_JAFLCJ010000017.1:0-150437 GCF_017302695.1 Leptolyngbya sp. UWPOB_LEPTO1
TTGCCAGATTTTTAGGAGTAGGGTCGCTCAAGAGGATGCCCTCACGACAACTTTGAATAGTTTGAACTTTACTGTTATTTGCGTACTTGCCTACAATTCCTTACGATCTTTTAACCTGAGTAGTTACAAATGAACTATCCATCACGCCCAGTAAAGCCTGTTCTGGCTCGGTTGCAGCATCCATCACACTCAGATTCAAGTTCAGAAAATCGAAGTCTTTCTCAAACTGTCGGCGATACGTCTTCTCGTTCAAATTGCTGTACCGACTCAAATTGCTGAAGTTTACCTTGCCGCAAACAATCCAGATCGTCGTGAACAACGTCATGAAGAATTTCAGTTGCGGTTTGCGAAATTGCCCACTTTGGTCAGTTGGCTTTGTACAATTTCCATACAGCTATTCGTCCGGTGCGGTTTTTTCTTATCAGCACCTTAAGCGACGGGTAGCTTTCCTGTCGAGCCTCTCAAAAACTGTCCGAAGTATTGATTTAAGAAGAGATTGTGAAATGTCACCCCAAATTTGCACAGAGCACTAAGAGTAGTATCCTTGTTCAATAAAGGACAAATGGAACGAACAACAGAAGTAGCAATGTGGTAGAAAGTAGTCACGCTTAAACTGTTTGTGCTTCTGTCCGAATTGAAGGGTCATTTCAGGTCCATCGCACTGAACAAAAGTAAGCTCAGTATGAATTCAAGACTTTGTAGAGGCTCTATAACTTCCTTCATATCAAAGGCAAGCTACTTCGCTTTGATTAAATCTATCTCAACCATAAGTCCTTGCCCTCTCACGGTATCAATGCTGCCTAGAATTATCTGATATATCTCGGGACTTCTACTGAATATTTAACCTAAGCTTTACTAAAATTCTCCTATTATAAAGAGTCTATAAGCACTACTTCTCAGTATTACTAACAGTCGTAAGTCACTGTAAGATTTGAACAGACTGCACTCGGCATCTCCACAGTGCATCTATAGCGACGCTGTTGCAATGAAATTGCAAAACTTAAGATAAATCTCAGTATTGGCTTGTTCATCTTCAACTTAAGGCTTAAATCTAATTCGTCTAAGCCTTTAGCGAATCTACCCGTACACTTTATCTATCTGTGTAGACGATGAGACATCATATAGTTTTAAGTAAGCCATTTGATTTAGAGCAATTCAGCGAAGGCGCAAGACAAGGAATAAATCCACGCCATGTCTTAGCAGACTTAAGCCAGAAACTTGATGCGACGATTCACAAAACCGGAAATCACCCGATCACGTTTCTCGATCGAGTGTTTGCGAAGTTCTTCGGCACGTTACCTGAACAATGGGCAATGGCTCGATCGATAGTGCCCCAACTTAGCAATGAAGATATCGTCTTTTGCAATGGGACTGATGTTGGTTTTCCGTTAGCCATGTTGTGTAAGGTTGCAGGCAAGCGCCCGAAGCTCGCGACGCATGTGATGGTTCCCGAAAACAGACGGGTACGTTTGCTTCTGAAGTTGTTTGCGCTAGACACTCATATTGATGCTTTTCAGGTTTACAACCAGAGTCAGGGCGACTTTCTCCAATCGTTTCTCAATCTCAGCAGCGATCGTGTTAGCGTGTTCGCGCTTCACACCGATACGGATTTCTTTTCCCCCGGTGCGACTTCTCCGAGTAAATCCCGTCCTATTATTGCGAGTGCAGGCTTAGAGCAGCGAGACTATGTGACGCTTGCCGAAGCAACCCACGATCTTGATGTGGATGTGAAAATCTGTGCTGCTTCCTGTGCGGCAAAAGCAGCAGGATCGGGGGGGTTTCCGAAAGTCATTCCGGCAAACATGGAAGCGCGATATTATGATTTTGCGGAATTGCGCCAGTTGTACCGCGATGCTGACATTGTGGTGGTTCCCGTCGTGAATCATACCTATTCTGCTGGATCAACGGTTGTCTTAGAGGCAATGGCATGCTGCAAGCCTGTGATTCTCACCAGTACGCCGGGTCGTAACACAGCTTTGAGAGATGAAGGTGTGGTGAGAGGTGTGCCAGTCGGCGATGCAGCGAGTTTAAGAGCAGCGATCGTGTCTTTGCTCAACAACCCCCAAGAAGCTGCGGCTTTAGCACAACGCGGACATGAAAAAGTGCTGCGGGAACATACTACGGAAAGGCACTTGCAGTCCTTAATCTCCCTATTAACTGCCATGGAGACAGAATCAAGTGGCGATCGCGCTGTCACTGCAGAGGCTTGAGTCGTTCGATTACGGGCGCTTTGTCACTAATGCTGTTGTAGCACTTCTGACTTTGCCAGATTGAGCATATTCAGTCTGGCATTACCATTTCCTGTCTCATGCCCTGGCTACTCCCTGTAACTAGAGCCACTTGAAGGTCAAGTGACATTACAATTCTCCGAATTAACTTAATGGAGCAGTCCCAAAAGTTGCATTAAACTTACGACACCAAATTACAGTGGACTGAAAGCTTTTTAGGTCAACATTGGCTGGAATCGCATAGCTTTGAGCACCATTAAACTTTTGTAAAGGTGCGAGAACGACATATTCTCCCTCTTTCAAGGGATAGGAAGGTGGTTTTGCGGATCTCAGTACATTGTTGGAACGATGTAAAACAACAACTAAATCAGGTCCCAAACTGGAGGTTTTAAACCCTTGATCTAGTTCTAGGAAAGATTTGCCATTCTGAGTAACAATTTGCGCTTTCCCCTGGGTTGGATGTTCTCCAGACTGAAAACTGCCTGATTTTACAATGGTTGATGCTGGAGTTTTCGCCTGAGTTGCTAATTCTGGTTTTGCTGGAAGTTCCGGTTCCGTTGTCTGATTCTTAGCCATCGTTCCAACGCACCCAACAAAGATGAGAGAAGCTAGACTGAGTGAAATCCAATGGTTTACTTTCATGATTAAAGTTTGCTTGGATGAATACACCCCTGATTATGATGGTTAGGTTGAGCAGCGAAATGATGAGCGCTTAAACAGTCCAGAACAAAATGCTGATATTTCACAGAGAAAGTTTTCAGGTCATTCTCAGCGAATTCTCATCTTGAGGATTTATGGTGTTAGAGGCAGCAATACTTGAACGATCGTTCCTGTTGTCGCAGAGGATTCGATACTCAATTCACCTTCATGAGCTTCGATGATCCGTTTGACGATCGCGAGTCCTAACCCGGTACCCGCCGTTTTTGTCGTGAAGAAGGGTTTCGTTAAGTTGGGCAGACTCTCTGTAGGAATCGGTTGACCCTGATTCTGAATGTGAATGCAAGCTTGATGATTTCTAAGCGTATAGAGCTTAACCGTTACTGTCTCTCCGGTATTGCTGGCTTCATAGGCATTGATGATTAAGTTAATGAACACCTGTTTCAGCTTATCTTGATCCGCTAAAACTTGAATGGGTGCGGATGCGATGTCCACCTTTAGGTATTTCTCCGACGCAGCAGGAACGGTCTTGAGAGTATCAAGTGTTTCGGTGATCAATTGATCCAAAGCTAACTGCGATCGCTGTAAAGTTTGCGGTTTAGAATACAGCAAAATTTGGTTCAATAATCGCTGTAAACGTTCGGCTTCATCTAATGCAAGCGAAAGATATTCCTGAAACCGCTCTGTCAAATTCAGCCTTTTGAACGTATTTAGTCCCATTGAAATTGTCGTCAGCGGGTTTCGGACTTCATGCACAATCATCGCGGCTAGCTCACCAATTTCTGCGAGCCGTTCTAATGCTTTCTCGGCTTGTTTACGATCGCTAATATCACGGGTTACGCCTACAATCAGCGGTTGTCCGTTTGTATCTTGAGTCAATCCGATATTTGCAGTGAGCCAACGCCAGCCACCTTGTTTATGAGGAGCACGATATTCTGTTCCAGATTGTTTCTGTCCGGTTGAAAGCAATTGTTCGATCTCGCCAATACAAGCTTGAATATCATCGGGATGGATGAACGATGTGATCAAGTTTCCTTCCATTTCCGAAGGCTGGAATCCTAGCACATCAGCAACATTAGGAGAAACATAGGAAAATACATTGTCCGGCGTGATTGCAAAGATAATATCATTCGCATTCTCAACGATTGCTCGAAACTTTGCTTCTGCTTGTTTGAGTTCTGCTGTGCGCTGCTCAACCCGTTGTTCTAATTCAAGGTTAGCAGTCAATAACTCTGATTGGGCGGCGCGGAGTTCGAGTGTTCGTTTCATGACCTCCGCTTCTAACATTTCATTGAATTGTTGCTGCTGTTGGTAAAGCTGATAGTTATCGATCGCCGTTGCAGCCCGCTCAGCAAACAGTTCTGCTAGCTTCACTTCGTTTTCTGTAAAGCAACGGGGCTGCCGTTGGAAAGAGCAAATTGTCCCAATCACGTCACCGCTTGAGGTTCGTAAAGGCACGCCTAAATAAGCCTGATAGCCTTCTGGTGCCTGACCATAGTCCTTACAGGTACTTGCATTCTCGACGACTAACGGAGCGCCCGTTCTTACAACTGTACCAGTCAAGCTACCGTGCAGCGAATACACCTGATTTGCTGCCTCGCCCAGATCGATCGTACTTGCCAGAATCCGCTCGCTAGCCCCTTGGCAATAGGTCACAACCGACCAGTCTAACCCAATCAGTTCGCTAACTCCTTGCGCCACTTCATACAAATAGGAGCTGAGTTCGCCCGTTCGATAACTCAGGGAGGATAGAATTGCTAAGGTTCGCTGCTCCGGTCTCGAAGGAATCGTCATCATTGCTTCCGATACTCCTCAAGGAGCGATGTACATTATGATGCAATTAGTTTGATCAAGTCTGCAAGAAATGGGCATCCTTCAACTTCTGATAAAGTATCCTAAAGTTCTTTTGATGGAGATTGCTGTTCTTTCAGCAAAAATTAACCTTTCTATTAGAACTGCATCATCTATGCAATGTGACTGAATTCAGGGATACAACCAAAATTCTTAGAACTCAGTTTTTTTGAAAAACTCTGAGTTCTCGCATTGTGTAGCCTTTGCCAACGTTAGTGTACGATCGAGGGTTGTCCATAACTTGATCATTCAGCAGCAGCAGCATGGCTGCTCGTAATATCCCAGTAGAGAAGTTTTAGCCCTGAAAGGACACTGTTCGATTAGCCTTTCAACTTGGGTGAGACAGCATCGCAATGCTCCGCTTTAACCCGTCCTGATGGAAATGCTGCTTGAATCAATCGCGTAGCGTATAGCCAACTCCCCGAACAGTATGAAGGAGTCTCGGCTCTTGTTCTTCTTCTAATTTCAGACGTAAATAGCGAATGTAAACTTCAATAATATTAGAATCGCCGATGAAGTTATATCCCCAAACATGCTCAAGAATCTGATCACGAGTAAACACCTGACGCGGATGCCGCAAAAGATACTCTAGTAAATCGAATTCCTTTGCAGTGAGAGAAATCGATCGAGTGCCGCGATATACCTCGCGAGTCTTCCGATTCAGGCGTAAGGTATTGAACTGTAAAATCTCTTCATCACCGTCTTGCACTCGACGCAAATGAGCACGGACTCTTGCGAGCAGTTCCTCAATGCTAAACGGTTTCACCATGTAATCATCGGCTCCTGCATCCAGACCCGCAACGCGATCGCTTACCTCATCGCGTGCCGTTAACAGAATGACTGGAACTTTACTTCCGGTCGATCGCAATCGCCGACAGAGTTCTAAACCAGACAATCCTGGAAGCATCCAATCGAGAATCGCCAGATCGAGCGTCGCCTCGCGAGCAAGCATCAAGCCTGACATGCCATCATGCGCGACACTAACCGTATAGCCCTCACTAACCAGTTCTAGTTCGATAAAACGAGCAAGTTTAACTTCATCCTCAACTAATAGAATATGAGCACTCATGATCGGGTTCCTACTGCTGGAAGTGTTAATGTGAACGTACTGCCTTCACCGGGTTGAGATTCGACAGTAATATTGCCGCCCATCCGTTCTGCTAATGTTTTTGCGATCGTCAATCCTAAGCCAGTCCCACCAGTTGTTCGTGCTCGCGACGGATCAGTTCGGTAAAATGGCTCAAATACAAAGGCTTGTTGAGATGGGGAAATACCGCTTCCGCGATCGTGCACTTGAATAATCGCTGTGTTGCTTTCTTGGTGGAGTGTAATGATGATTGGAATATCTAAATTGGAATGTTTAATTGCATTGCTAATGAGGTGATCTAGAATTTGCATTAAATAGTCGCGATTTGTTTGGACTCGGATTGGCGTTGTGGATAATTTGGTTTCAATATTACAAGACTCAAACTGTTCGGTCATATTGACGACATCGTGAACAAAATCGTTTAAGATAACGACTTCTTCATCAATCGCGATATTAATACTTTCTATGCGCGCAAGATCAATCAAGTCTTTTAAGATGAGCGTCATTCGCTCTGCTTCTGTGATTGCCATCGCAAGTGTTTCTTTTTGCGTATCTGTCAATGTTTGATTTTGTTTTTGACTCCGCTGGAGATAGCCGTAAATTAAACTCAATGGCGATCGCAGTTCATGAGCGACCGCATTCGTAAATTGTCGCTGTTGATCTTTAACCGTTGCTAGTTGAGTAACGATCTCATTCCAACGTTGCGCTAATCCTTTGATTTCGGTCGGTGCAGGGTATAAATTGAGCGGATAGGGATCTAGTCGATGAGTTGAAGAAGTTGTCCATTGATGGAAATGTCGTAATGCTGAAAGCAATCGCCAAACTAATCCGAGCATGATCAACATCAGCACGCCAATAAAAATTAAGCTTAAGGTCGTTAACTGAGCAGCGAGCGTGAGAAATTTTGCAGTGGTTGCTGCATCAAACGAACTCATCGACAGAAAGTTTTGCACATCTCGACGACTGAGAAAAACGAAACTCACAGCAGCGATCGCAGAAAAGATCACGATACAGAAAAACAGCCGAAAATGGAGTGAGTTGGTATCGAGGTGATTCCATCTCAGTCTGAACCTTGTTCTTGAAAATCTACTCAAGCGACGCATGGAGATCACCTACTTTGACGCGGATAGCGTTCAAACTCAGTCTAGAATTATCAACGTCTAGAATTATCAACTCATTGTAGACTAGCTGGAACTCAACGAAGAAGCCAAATCGTTTCGGCTTCTTCAGGGGCACTCAATGCAGGTTAAGGTCGCGCAACTGATTGTCTACGGCATTGAGATAACCGCGATCGTCCAAAGTAGAAGCTGGCAGATGATGAGTATTCACTGCGGCCTGCACAATGTCTTTAGCGCTAACTTTGCCAGTATTATGATCTTGAATCAGGCTGCCATAGCCATTGATGCTCTGAGACTTGAAATAGCCGCGATAAGCAAAATGTGCAAGATCAGCTGGAGATAATCTGACGGTGGTTTGAGTCGTGCCTAGATTGTTGCTCGCGATCTCTTGGTTGATGCGAGGCTGAGCACTTGCGGGAACAGTTGAAGCCGTGGAGACCAGCATGAGCGAGAATGCTGTCAATAAGAAGCGTTTCATCATCACTCTCCTGAAGCTAGTAAGTGTTTGATAACAACAAGCATGACAAACTAGCCTGAATGCGTTCTGATCAACCGCTGAGAATTGACTGAGAAACTGATCTTAGGCGCATCAGCATAGTTTTCTGAGAAAATGCTGAGTTTGGCATGAGTTTTCTACACGGTTAACTTCACAGAAGGTTTAGTTTCAGTTTAGGTTCCTCTCAACGAAGACCTGCATTCTGGAATTAACTGAACTCCTCAGGAATGAACTTCATGAAACTTACTTCTTTACTCACCACAACTTTCACCACGGCTGCTTTAGTTGGCATGGTCACAATTTGGGATGCTCCACTCAAAGCCATCAATCCTCACCTCATGCAGGCATCAGCAGCTCAAGAAATGAAAGATAGTACAGGCTTAACCCCGTCGCAAAAGATCGCTAAAATTGTCCAGCATAAGGGACAGTTTGGGGGTGGTGATGAGTTACGACGCTACTTCTTTGGCGATTTAGAGCCAGTCTCCGTGCAACCTGGTGGTGCAGGTATGGTGGTCAATCTCTACAACAAAGCCAACAATACTACATTTGCTTACTGTGCAACCTATGATGTGGTTGTGGCAGTTAAGTCGGGTCGTGTTACACAATTTGCATCTAGTGAAGTGAAGTAACGGGGCTGTTTCTTCTCGTACTTGGAAAGGCTTCATCAGTGAAGAGACATGATCACCAAAGCACCATCTTACTTCTTGAATCAAATTGTGATGAACTTCAGAAAGGGAACGAGATCGCATCAAAAAGTCCCAGGGCAACTGTACCTCTGGATGGCTATTTTGATTTTCGGTGCTTCAAGTGCGGTCACGCGCAAGCTCGCCGAAATTGGTGCTATCATTCTGCTCGGACTATTCTTCAGTCAAATTGGTATTCGTCAGATCTGCCGACGGACAAAGTGCGATCGAACAATGCAGCAAGCCGAGCAAATGGGCATCGAAATGGATCTGGGCTTTAGAGGAGTCTAATCCTTTAGCTTCTTTGAATATCAGTTTGGGCTTCCTAAATCTGAGTTATTTTCTCAACAAGCTGTCTGGCATGACCTTATCGTTATCGTTTGTGCGCGACTGATGCGCCACTGTCGAGAATGGAAGACGGTGTAGTCGAAACCGTATGGCAGTGGTGCAGAGGAAAAAATCGCACAATCAAGGCTTGCGCCTATAACAGCAAGTTGGGTTGTTGTTGTAGGCGTTGTGTGTATGATTAGAAACAGAATGCTCTGTCAGTGTCAGCATTTCGATGATGCGGCGAACATTGGCGTATATGAATTTGAGCATTAAAAAAACATTTAGGGCAACTGAAGCCGAAACCGAACGCTGCTGAGGTGCATTTGGACATAACGCGATCGCAGCACCATCGTTCGTCTATAGATCTAAAACATTACCGCCCCTGTCACGCTCATTCATGTTCTCAGTCATCCATGCCAAAAATTGAAGCTCAATGGATGATTTCGCGTTGAGAAAGATTTAGAGAAGTTTGAGAATCGAAATCTTGCGCAATCGAGTGTGATATGCTTCATTGGCTTGGATTGGGAAAATCCGGTGCAAATCCGGTACTGTGGCGCAGCTGTGATGATCATCAAATCGAGTCAGAATGCCAATTCCAAGTCAGTCTTCATTCAATTCTCTGCGAACCACGGAGAAGGAGCATATGAGTGAGTTAGTGAGTGCAAACCCCTGTCCAGGGCTATTTTATGAAACGCCTGCCCAAGATGGAATCTTGATGCGAATTCGAGTTCCAGGCGGGATTTTGACTGTAGCGCAGGCAAGTGCGATCGCTGAAATTACCGATCGCTGGAAGACTTCGACGATTCAAGTGACGAATCGTGCGAATCTTCAATTTCGAGCGGTTTCATCGGCTCCAGAAATCTTTGAAATCTTGAAAAATATTGGGCTTGCGGCAAAAAATGCTCAGGTGGATCATCTGCGCAATGTGATGGCAAGCCCAACCGCAGGAATTGATCCAAGCGAATTAATCGATACGCGATCGCTCGTTCAAGACATTGATACTTACATTCAATCTACGCCAGAACTAGCAGGTCTGCCCCCAAAATTTAGTATTGGGATTGATGGCGGTGGGCAAGTGAGTATCGGAACTCGCGCTGCACAGCCCTGGCAACATCGATACAATGAGATTCAACTTTCAGCGATATCATCGAATCAGCTTCAGTTAGCTTTTGCAGCAGATAAACAACTGTATGAAACTGGAGTCGTGATTGATGCAGCGGAGTGTGTTTCTGAGATCGCAACTTTAGCCAAAGTTTATTTGAGCTATGTCCAACAATCTCAGCGTCCGAAAAAGCCAAGGATGAGAGATATGTTGAAAGATTGGGGGGTTCAAGGAATTCTCGATCGTGCAGGATTTACAACCTTCAGCACTGCAATTTCTTTAAAGTCTGGGATTGCTTCCCTTATCGGAGTTCATCCTCAAAAACAAGCTGGATTGTTTTATATCGGGATTGCATTACCTTTGGGGCAACTCTCGATCGCGCAATTTCAACACCTCATCGAACTTGCTAAAACCTACGGTTCAGGCGAAATTCGACTAACACCGTGGCAATCGATCATTCTGCCAAATATTGCCGATCCATCTACCGTATTGCAAGAGCTATCTGGTTTCTCAATTGACCCGATTCAATCCTCGATCGTTGCCTGTGCTGGCAAGCCTGGATGTGCTTCTGCTGAGACACATACGCAAGCTGATGCTCATGCTTTGACTCAGTCCTTAAAGCATCCCATTAATATTCATATTACAGGCTGTCCAAAAGGCTGTGCTCAACCGAGTCCTGCTGATATCACTTTGCTTGGAACTAGGATGAAACAGTCCGAAGCTTACTATCTTTTTGCTGGAGAGGAACTGCTGACAGAACAGCCTGTGTCAGACCTTTCTACGATCGCTCAACTTATCAATGCTCGATATGATTGATTACATTCGCAACGGTGAGGAGATTTACCGTAAATCATTTGCCATTATTCGGTCTGAAGCGAATCTCGAACGGTTGCCTGCGGATCTGGCTCACGTCACAGTGCGATTAATTCATGCTTGTGGAATGACTGATCTCGCGAATGATATTGAGGCTTCTCCAGATGCGGTTCAAGCAGGTCGTCAGGCGTTAGCCAATGGAGCCGCAATTTACTGCGATGCTCAAATGGTGGCAAATGGGGTGACTCGAAAACGTTTGCCAGTCGATAATCCTGTGATTTGCACCCTCAATGACCCAACTGTTCCAGAACTGGCGCAAAAGCTGAACAATACGCGATCGGCTGCTGCTTTAGATCTTTGGGACATGAAAGGAGCCGTGATTGCGATCGGGAATGCGCCGACTGCATTATTTAGATTGCTGGAATTGCTCGATGAAGGTGCACCAAAACCTGCATTGATTTTAGGCTTTCCCGTTGGTTTTGTTGGAGCGGCAGAATCGAAAGCCGAACTTGCAGCCAACAGTCGAGGTGTGCCGTTTATTACCTTGCATGGGCGACGAGGGGGAAGCGCGATCGCAGCAGCGGCAGTCAATGCTTTAGCAAAACAAGAGGAGATATAACTTATGACGGGTCGGCTTTATGGAATTGGAATTGGTCCTGGAGATCCAGAACTACTCACAATGAAGGCGTTTCGCGTGTTGCGATCGGCGCAGGTTGTGGCATATCCGCTCTCAGATAGTGCGTTGAAATTAGCGCGATCGATCGTGGCAGAGTACTTACACCCGGAACAAATCGAAGTTCCCATGTACTTCCCATTTAAGCTCGAAGAATCTGCACAGCCCTACTACGATAAAGCAGCAGAAACCCTTGCTGAACATCTTCAGCAAGGCCGCGATGTCGTCGTTTTGTGTGAAGGTGATCCATTCTTCTATGGCTCATTCATGTATTTGTACAGTCGGTTGTCTGATCGGTTTCCTACCGAAGTGATTCCGGGTGTATCTTGTGTCATGGCAAGTCCAGCGATGTTAGGGACACCTTTGACGTATCGCAATGATGTGTTTATGGTTGTCTCGGCAATTATGTCGGCTGAAGACTTGAAAAAAAGCCTAGCAGTTGCAGATGCAGCCGCGATCATCAAACTGGGACGGCATTTTACAAAAGTTGTGACTGTCCTGAAAGAGTTGGGATTGTACGATCGAGCAAAATACATTGAGCGAGCAACTACCTCTCAACAGCGGATTGTTCCGATTAGTGAGCTTGATCCGGCAGAAGTTCCTTATTTCTCTATGATTGTGATTCCGAGCAAATGGCAACCTTAATTGCAGTCATCGTTTTAGGTCAGGCGAGTGTGCCGATCGCGCGTCAAATTGCCGATGCTCTACCCAATGCGACTTTGTATGGGCTAGAGCATCGCACGACGGGCGTCGATGTTTCCTTTACTCAATTTGGCGAAACCGTTCGAGAGCTATTTACCCAAGGAACTGCGATCGTCGGAATTTGTGCAGCAGGGATCTTAATTCGCACGATCGCTCCCTTGCTGTCAAATAAGTGGCAAGAGCCGCCCGTAATTGCAATGGCTGAAGATGGGAGCGCAGTCGTTCCATTACTCGGTGGATTGCAGGGCGTAAATGATCTCGCTCGCCAAATTGCAACTGTCGTAGAAGTCGTACCTGCGATTACAACAACTGGAGATATTCGATTTCGCACCGCATTGCTGTCTCCGCCTAATGGCTATCGGTTAGTGAATCCCGATGATGCAAAAACATTCCTCGCTGAGCTACTGGCAGGAGCGACGGTTAAAATTGAAGGCTCTGCGCCTTGGTTAGAAAAGAGCCAGTTACCGATCGCGGATGATGCAAAGCTCACGATCAAGATTACAACAGAAGCAGTTCAAGGCAGTTCAGAATGTTTGGTTTATCAATCTTCTAAGCGGCTTGCCATCATTGGAACAGGTCCCGGATCGGCTGAATGGATGTCCCCTCAGGTCAAAGCGGTACTTCGCAATTCAACCGATTGGATTGGCTACCAAACTTACTTGAACTTAGTTGAGCCACTGCGCACCTATCAGAATTTGCATATATTTGATAATCGTGAAGAGCTAGACCGGGCAGCATTAGCACTCGATCTTGCAGCACAGGGCAGATCTGTTGTAATGGTTTCTTCGGGTGATCCGGGAATCTATGCGATGGCAGCGGCAGTGTTTGAAGTGCTAGAACGCGATGCGAAGCCAGACTGGCAGACGATCGAGATTCAAGTGTGTCCAGGGATTTCTGCCATGCAAGCAGCTGCGGCTCAAGTGGGTGCGCCGTTAGGGCATGATTTCTGCGCGATTTCACTTTCGGATATTCTCAAGCCTTGGGACACGATCGCAGATCGAATTTGTGCGGCTGCGAAAGCAGATTTTGCGATCGCATTCTACAATCCGATTTCTAACACTCGCACTTGGCAGCTTGAAAAAGCAAAAGAACTCTTGTTGAATTATCGATCGCCCAATACTCCGGTCGTGCTAGCGCGCAATTTAGGAAGACCTGGACAGCAAACGCAAGTGAAAATGCTGAAAGAGTTAGAGCCAACCGATGCAGATATGAGAACAGTTATTTTGATTGGATCAAGTCAGACCCGAATTTTCAATCAATCAGAAAGCAACGTTTGGGTCTATACGCCTCGTCACTATCGAAAAGATTAATTAAAAATTAAAAAAGTTTTCGCTTCCCCGGTATAGTAATGCTACTCAATATTTTCTCTGAGTCGATTCCTATGCCGCATCGTCGTGAAAACAAGTATCTCCGTCCACCTGTCGGTTATACGCCACCCACCGATCCGCATCAACAGGCAATTCGTCCGCCGATTGGCGGGGTCATCCCTTCTCATGATTTGATGGTGCCTCCTCCGATTGTAACGACTCCTCCTCCTGGCTATTTGAGCTATGAGATTAAGCCGCCGATCGGAGGAGTCGCGATTCAGCCATCTTATTTGCCGCCGATTGGCTCAGAACCTTCAACTTTGGTTCCAAGCGCGTCCGTTCAGCCGCCAATTGGGGCTGAACCGATTGAATGTTGTTCGTTTGCGCCGCCGATTGGCTCAGAACCTTCAACCCTGATTCCAAGCGCGCCCATTCAGCCCCCAACTGGTGCACATGCTGCAACGCTGATTCCGAGTTATCAAATTCAGCCCCCAATCGGGGGCGCACCGATGCCCTATCGAACTCCTTAGCGGATGAGGATTAGGAAGGCGGCACATCACCGCCTGCATAGGGTTTCGGCTGAACGTGCAGTTTGGGCGTGATCGTGTCAAAGAGACGATTCGCGATCGCGCGATTTGCAGTGTCTGTAAGATGAATGGCATCTTGGAAGACTTCACCCTGCGTTCCGTTCGCGATCTCAGCTAAATTCAGCGTCGAGAGCTGAGGTGAGCCTTTTTTCACCTGCTCGATCGAGCCTTGAAGCTTGGTATAACCTGATTTGATCTGCTCTGGGTACTGCGACCCCAACTGCTCTAGAATCTCTTTTTCTCGTCCGGCAGGCTTTGCGCTGCGAATCGATACTTCAGGTTGAAGTCCCACAAATAAAGGAATTTTAGCAGCAGAAGTTAGACGTGCCACTTGTTGGAGATTTTGACGATAGCGATCGGTACGTCTTTCTAGCTCTTTGGAATCTGCCGTGAGGTGATCTTGAACAGATGTATCAAATGCGGGCGGAATCATTTGATGGAAGCTAGCTTGTGGGCGTAAGACCCAATATTGGAACCCCTTAACGAGATAGAACTGATCAAAAAAGTTACGGATTCCATTGCCTAAGCCTGCCATCAAATGCCGAGGCGCACTTTCTAACATCGCGTCTGTCCCAGGCATATCTGCGCCTTCTTGGGCACTCGGAACCAAAAGGTCAGCATAGCCATTCATCAGAACGATCGCATCGGGCTGATAAGGCAAAATTTCAAACGCCAGTTGGGCTAATTCGTTCCCAGAAGCATAGCCGGGAACTGCGGCATTCACCACGCGGTAGCGGGCTTCTCGAATTCGGGGCGGGAGTTTTAGCGCTTTTTCTAGCTCATCTGCGAAGTAAGGCAGCGTATCCGGTCGAAATTTATTCGGACTCGCTTTCTGAGCCGCGACTTGTTGATTGAGTCGAGTTTCGAGTTGACCCGCGATCGTACTTTGATTGTTGGTGCTCAGTTGCCCAAACGCTGCTGACCCGCCCAAAATGAAGACTCGGACTTCATCTTTGGGTTTATCTAAGTTAATCGGCTGATCGGAGCGGAACCCTTGATCATTAATTTTCCAAGCCGAATTTTGCTGATTGCCGACTAAGCGGTAGCCCATGACAGGACTGCGTTTTGCTGCTAATTGCCCATGATCTGGCAACCCGTCAAAAGGTTGCCCTTTCGCATCTAAAAACTTCAAGCGGTAGGCTGTTAAATTCAGCGGTTCGCCTTCAAAGGCGTTCAACTCTGCGGTTTTGCCTGTAGCACTGACGACCAACCGCGTTAATAATTCCAGCCCCAGTAGAACTAGCGGAATGGAGAGTAAGATCCACCGCTTCGGCACCGCCTTCTTCTTTTGGTATAAAGAACGGCTAGACCAGGAGGACTTTCGGCTAGACCTAAAAAACATTCACAATTCCTCTTTACGATCGCGTTGGGGGTTACGAGAGTCCGTATATTACCCAGGGAGATGAAATTTGATCGAGCACCTAAAAAAGCCTCGCTGATGCGATGGGCTTCAGTCAAGTTTGTTCGATCGCACCCCTTAATATGTCAGTACTCGGTCACTCGAATCAAGCTCGTTTGCTAATCAGTACATTCTGGTTGATGTGGTTTCAAATCTTACTACTATCCGATGCAATTTGATGATTTATTTTAAATAAATTTGTTGGCATCTACTGCCCCGATTCGCTAAAACCTCGGCAACAAGAGCAATTCAGAACTAAGAAATATTCGAAAAAATAAAGAATTTTCAACGCGATCGTCATCTCTTTCCTCGTTGATTGCCCGTTGATTTTCTAAAAATGGGTTGATCGACGAGCACCGTTCATAGATTTGCTAGTAGTTCATCACAATAGATTGTGAGATTGTGATAAGGAGATAGCGAGCCATCTGAGCCTGGTTTCTCCCCACTCCAAACTCCCCACTTCCCTACGGCAAGATAATTGGGTACACAGGTGAAATGATCGGGAACGCTAGCGGTAAAGATCTAGAAGTCCCGCTATGGAAATTTCAAAATGTTACGAGGTGTTGGGATTAGAGTTGGGCGCATCGATGGAAGATGTTGACGCGGTTTATTCAGCGCGATTAATGCAAGCAATTCGGCAAGAGGCAAAAGAAGAAAAAGCGTTGCTGAAAGCTGCCTATGAACGAATTCAGGAACATATTTATCAGAGCGTCGAGACTGCCCAGACACGAGATCCCATTACTGAGTTATTGCATCGCTTGAATTTAGAACACTTTCAGGTTCGGATTCAGCAAGAAATACTGCAAATTTATATCAAAACAAATGGGAAAGCCGAGGTCGCTGATCGGTTATATCAGCACCTCACTCAATTGGAATTACCAGAAGGGGTAAGTAAGATCGTGATTTATGGAATGCGATCGTCGAAAGCTGTCCTTTGGAAAAAGCAATTTGATCTGAATGTAATTGAGAAAAATGATTTAGATCTGTATTCGTTTAAAAATCGCTATGTGCTGTTCTTAGCCTTTCCGATCGCAATGAGTTTAGCTGTTTTGCTGCATACGATCGGCTTTCACCGGGTATTCATCTTTTTGCAAATTTGGATCCATGAATTTGGACATGCCACGATCGCTTGGTTTTCAGGACGACGGGCGCTGCCTTTACCGTTTGGCTGGACAACTGTGATTCCTGAGCGATCGCTGTTTGTGTATTTTGGGGGATTGATCCTCTTAGGTTTGCTGTTTCGAGCAGGATGGCGGGAGAAAAAGCGATCGACGATGATTGTGGCGATTGTTTGTGCGGTGATTCAGTTTGGCATGACTTGGTTGTTGCCAGAAGACACCTTTGATATGTGGCTGTCTTTTGGAGGAGTGGGCGGAGAGTTTTATTTGAGTGCTTTGCTGATTGCTGGTTTTTACTTTCGGCTTCCCGATTACTTTCGATGGGATTTCTGGCGATATCCTGCAATGTTTTTGGGAGCAAATACGTTTTGGACAATTTTCTCGTTTTGGCGATCGGTAAAACAGGGAACTGAATCGATTCCGTGGGGATCGCTGATTGCTGGCGATTCAGTTGGCGATATGAATCAACTCAGTGAGGTTCATAACTGGAGCAATGCCCAAATTATCAATACTTATACGGGGTTGGGAAATCTCTGTTGGTTCGTTCTGTTGGGCTTGTACATTTTCTTTGTGATCAAACATCGACGTTGGATTTTGGAACGAATTGTGAGCAAGCCACTTTAGTCGTTATTCTGAGCTTACAAATTGAGCAGCGATCGTGCTAAGAGTACGATCGCTGTTTTTTCTGTTACGACTTGCTAGCTTTATTGAAGCAGGAAGAAAAGCTTAGCTTGGAACTTGTACCAATCGAGAAACTGATTCTCCCAATCGCGTAAAATCCTTAGCGTTCAGGGTTAGAAGCGTATCAACTTCGGCTTTCAAGGCAGCTTGAGCAATCAGCGCATCATAAACGCCTCCACCTGCACGTCCCATATTGACCATTTGAGCTATCGCAGCTTGATAATCCTCTATCGTCAATACGATCGCTTCAAATGAACTCAAAGTTTCTGTGATCAAGCGTTGTGCTTGTGCTGGACTAATCCGAGGACGAAGCGGCAAATTTGTCAAAGTCGAAAAACACTCAGCGTAAGACCGAATCGCAATCACACCTTGAATTTCACCTGACTTAACCTGCTCTAACCAAGGAAGACATTCCGAATGGCGCGGATGCACAGGCACGATCGCTGCAATGACAACAGACGTATCAAATAAAACTCTTACCAAGCTTCTAACTTCCTATCTCGTATTGCTCGATCTTGCTCAACTGCAAACTCAAGGTCTTCAGGTGTTACCCCCTCATCAAGTGTCGCTTTTACGACTAAAACTCCATTCACATACTCAAATAAATCCTCGTCTGCAACATAGTGACTCTCTGACTTATGCTGCAAATCCTGAATAAATCCCATCACCTGCACACAATCTTCTTCGCTCAGATTGGCGATCGCATTCTGCAAAGATTCCTTGATTGGCGACATGATATCTACTAATACGCATATTCTCTATTCTAACAAAATTCTCATGCGATCTCACTGCTGGTAAAGTTGAGACAATCTGGTATTTTTGCTGTCATGGACTACACACCGCAAATTCGAGAACTGATGCGATTGCGCCAAATCAAAACATTTCGCGAATTACGCGATCGCACAGGCATTTCTGAAAAACAACTCCTGAAACTTCGCAAAGGTGAACTCCAACAATTGAAGCTCGAAACCCTCACGCAGTTTGCGACAAAACTAGATTTGAGCCTAGCAGAGTTACTAGCACTGTTCGAGCTGATTCCATCATTGCAAAAAGAATACGATCGACTCAAAGCACAGCTATCTGAACAACGAGAAACTTTACTACAAGAGTTCCAACAATCGAGTCTACAAACTTTAGAACCGTGGTTACTGCAATGGTCTGCTGCTGCTTATGCGGCTCAGCAAAATCCGCAAGCACCTGCGGTGAAGCTTTTACCCTTAGTTCGTCCGATTGAACAGCTTTTACAAAACTGGGGAATTGAGCAAAGCGCGATCGTTGGTTCTGAAATTCCATACGACCCGCAGCAGCAGCAATTGATGGGCGGCATGGCTGAAGCTGGTGATTTAGTTCGAGTGAGATATGCAGGATATCGGCAAGGAGAACGCTTGCTCTATCGTGCCAAAGTCAGTCCCGTATAATAAAACTACTCTCGTTGGGAATGTCGATCGTATGATTCTGCAAACTTCAAAACGTGATTACACCCCCGAAGAATACCTGGAATTTGAAATTCACTCAGAGGAACGGCATGAGTACATTGACGGTGAGATTGTTCTAATGACAGGTGGACTTCCGAATCACAATAAAATTGCTGGAAATCTTTACATCGCATTAAGCATTGACCTCAAGCGAAAACCGTATGAGATCTACATTACGGATCAGCGACTTTGGATTCCGAAGAAACGTATCTATACCTATCCCGATGTCATGGTCATGCCGCAACCCATTCAATATCAGGAAGGTCGGCGCGATACTTTGATTAATCCTATTTTTGTTGCAGAAGTTCTATCAAAATCCACTCGGAGCTATGACCGGGAGGAAAAGTTTGAAGCTTATCAAACGATCTCACAATTCCAAGAGTACCTACTCATCGATCAGTACAAGGTTCAGATTGAGCATCGAATTAAAGACGATAACGGCATTTGGACGACCACAACTTATGAAGATGAGAATTTAGCGGTTTCGTTGAACTCTGTGCCTTGTCAGTTCGTGATTGCAGACTTATACGACAAAGTTGATTTTAGCGCTGACCAAGAATAAACCGCTCTCAAGGATGGGATTCTCGATCGCTGCCTTCTTTCCTGCGACTGATGCTGTTCTCGGTGGAATTTGGTGAACTAGTCAAGGAAACCGAAGATAAAGAGTAATTGCCATGCGTAAGATTAATATTGGTTTGTCGGATGAACAGCGTCAAGGCGTTTGTGAACTGTTGAATCGTGATTTGGCAGACATGAATCTGCTATTGATCAAAACAAAGAAATATCATTGGGATGTGACTGGTCCTGAGTTTCGATCGCTACACCAAATCTGGGAAGAGCAATATACTATTCTGAATGAATCGATCGACCAAGCGGCTGAACGGATTCGCGCTTTGGGTGAGTACCCTGTCGGAACCGCTGCTGGTTTTATTCAATATTCGTCGATCAAGGAACATACTGGCGACGTTCCTTCTTCTTCTCAAATGGTGATCAACCTAGTAGACGATCACGAGCAAATTATTCGCAATTTGCGTCAGCACATTGATCAGTGTTCCGAAGATTTCCATGATGAAGGAACGGCTGATTTTCTTACCGGATTGATGGAAGGACATGAGGAAATGGCTTGGATGTTGAGATCGTTTGTTCAAGGTAAGCGCGTTGAGTCTGATAATGAAACGCCGAACGAAGTCAAATTCCCAGCAGGTGTTGCAAAGTAGTTCGCAAATTTGAGTGAACTTCCTAGTCAAATACCCAGTGCGAGAGTGCTGGGTATTTTATTGGATTTGTTTCAAGAGGTCTAAATGTTTCCGAACTGGTGCGATCGTATTTGCGGCAATCATTCCACTTGCTGCTACCGCAGGTAATCCAATTCCCGGAAAAGTTGAATCACCACAGCAGAGCAAGCCTGAAATGGGAGTTAAAGCACTAGGAAATAATCCATCTGTTGCTCGAATTGCTGCCCCATAAGTTCCACGATGTCGGCGGAGAAATCTTTCGTGGGTTAAGGGTGTTCCAATTAGGGTCAATTCGGTTCTCGATCGAATATCGGGTATGACGCGTTCTAAAGCTTTCCACATCACCTCGGATCGCTGTTGCTTGAGTTCTGGATAAGAGTCGCACTTCTCCCAAATCTCATAGGGTTCATTTCCGGGAGTATAGACATGAATTGCATGTTTTCCAGGCGGAGCAAGCGCACGATCAAGCAAGGATGGAATTGAAATTAGAACAACATTCTGTGGTGCTGTAATGCCTAAGCTCCAATCATTGACAACGATATGATGGCAAGCTAGATGGTCTAAACTTTGTCCATCAATTCCTAAGTGCAAGTGCATGAAGCTATCACATTGCGGAGTATCTTGGCGTTGCTGAGTAAATTCAGAACTGTTGACGAGCTTCAAAGTATCCCAAATTGAGGCGTTTGAGATCACATAGCGCGATCTCAGTTCTTCTCCATTTCGCAACTTTACTCCCACTGCTTTTTGATTTTCGACTAAGACTTTCTCAACGTGAGCATTGAGGCGAATCTTGCCGCCGAACTTTTTCAATCCTCGAACTAAAGCATCGACGATCGCGCCACTTCCACCTTTTGGATAGTCAAGCTGCACATTCGGGCGATACCAATCTGCAAACATAAAAGCAACTTCAGCCGCATTCGTACTATCGGCGGGTAATCCTGATAGTAAAAAGCAAAGTAAATCCATCCAGTTGCGAATAAATGGATCACTCACAACTTTATCCATGACAGGCGAAAACGCTCCTGTAATTTGAGAAAGTCCGATCGCATTTTGCAGCATCTTAGGAAGATATTGTCCAACACTCAGTAAGGCTCCGAAATCATATCGAACAGCGGCAGGTGGAAGCGCGATTGCAGCTTTTGCCAAAGGAGCCATGACCTGCTGTAATTTTTTCCACTCAGCGACTGCATTTTCGCCTCGGAGTTGCTGTAAAACCTCACAGAACTGTTCTGCCCCGACTTGAGTATCAAACGTGCCTTCAGGCAGACAACAGCCCCAAGTGTCGTAATTCAACCATTCGATATCTTCGTCGATCGCATCTAAGACTTGCCGCAGCGGATTCGGAGATGGACTGTAGGACATGCCCGAGTAGAGCGATGGGCCTGAATCAAATCTAAATCCATTGCGCTCAAATCCGTGAGCGGCTCCCCCTGCGATCGCATGACTTTCGCAAACTAAAACGTCATAGCCATATTTTGCCAAAATCCCCGCACAGCTTAAGCCCCCGATTCCGCTTCCAATGACGATCGCATCTACCATCGTGTGATCCCAAATTTGTAACTCATTTGTAAATCAATTGTAAAAGAAGAGATCTGAGATAATTCCGTACACTAGAAACGTGTGTGCATTGCAATTTGCTATGACGTTGCCGATCGGTTCTTCCACTCCTGCTCTCTTTCAAACGCTGTCACTGGTCGCCGACCCGATCGCATTCTTCGATCGACAGTCCGCTCAGTATGGCGATACGTTCACCACAAGAGTTCTCGGCTTAAATTCCCCGCCTGTCGTGTTTCTCAGCCATCCTGATGCGATTCAGGCTGTATTCACGACTTTGGCAGATGCGTTTGAGTTTGGCAAAGTGACGGATGTATTTCGTCCTCTGGTTGGAAATGAATCGTTGATCATGCAAGAAGGCGCACGGCATCAGCGCCAAAGACAGTTATTAATGCCTGCTTTGCATCGCGAACAGTTGCACAGTCAGGGGCATTTAATTTGTCAGTTGGCGCAGAAGCGCATGATCGACTGGAATGTGGGAGACACGATCGCTCTGCGATCTGAAATGTCAGAAATTTCGCTGCAAGTGATTCTGCAAGTTGTGTTTGGACTGGTTCCTGGGGCGAGATACGAGCGGTTGAAACAGTTACTAGCTCAATTGCTCGAAGCGATTACTTCGCCACTTTATTCGACTCAGTTCTTTTTCCCTATCTTGCAGCAAAACCTGGGAGAGTGGAGTCCTTGGGGCAAATTTCTCGACCAAATGGCTCAAATTGATGAATTGATTTATGCCGAAATTCGCGATCGACGTTCTCATTCTCTACAAAATCGTACAGATATTCTCTCTGTGCTCATGACAGCACGAGACGAGCAAGGCGAATCCATGGACGATCAAGAATTGCGAGATCAGCTAATGACCTTGTTGCTGCTTGGGCATGAAACGACAGCATCGGCGTTGACGTGGGCGTTTTATTGGCTGCATCGCAATCCAAATTGTCTCGATCGCTTACGGCAAGAATTAGACGAATTGGGCGAAAATCCCGATCCGATCGCCCTTTCTCAGGCTCCTTATCTGACAGCAGTCTGTAAGGAAGCATTGCGAATTTATCCGATCGCGCTGATTTCCCAACCGCGAAAAGTCAAACGAGCGATTGAAATCGAAGGCTACACTTACGAGCCAGGAACCGTTTTGATTCCCAGCATTTATTTGGCACACCGCAGAGAAGCAACTTACGAGCAGGCGGATCAATTTAAGCCAGAGCGGTTTTTAGAGCGGAAATTTTCAGCGTATGAGTATTTGCCGTTTGGTGGAGGGAGTCGCAGTTGTGTCGGCATGGCGTTGTCGATGTTCGAGATGAAACTGGTTCTGGCAACGGTTCTATCTTGGTATGAGTTTGAATCGACGTTGAACCGAGAGATTCGACCTGCAAGACGTGGCATTACCTTCGTGCCACCGGATTCGTTCCAGTTGAAAGTGGTGCGAGATCGTGCCATCATCCCCGAATTGATTCACAATCCTTAACAGAAAAAGCGGATTTTACGTTACATAAATCATCAATTGGAAATCGGAAAACCCAAATCCCGTAAGATCGGCTTGAGCATTATAAAAGCCATGTTTGGGATAGTTTGTTATGCCTGCGATCCAGTATCAGCTTCATCCAAAACCTGATTCTAAAGATCTTTATCAATTTCTTCTCAGGTGTAAACAATCTACTCATCAAGGCGTTGCGAGTATTTCGATTAATGTTGAAGAAATTGATTTACTGGCTGTTCTCAATAGTTTTGTAAAGCCAGATCAAAAGCATTTCTATTTTGAGAATCATGGTGCAGTTTTAGCGTTTGATACTGCACTACAGTTTGAAGCCGAAGGCAGCGATCGCTTTTCTCAAATCAAATCATTTATCGAAACAACAAGGGAAAAATCCTATCAAATCGGTGATTTAGACTCCGAATTTTCTGGTATTCATTTTTTCTGTAATTTTTCATTTTTTGATCAGACGAGCGATCACCTATTTCCTGCTGCAAGTGTTTTCGTTCCGGCTTGGCAAATTTCTCGCAACAAAGGTCGATCGACGATCGTTGCCAATCTAGAAATCTCAGAATCCTTCGATCCAGCAACCGCGACAGACGAAGTTTTAAGCACGATTCAGCGAATTTGCAATGTTAAAGTGATTCGCCTTGCCCTTGATATTCCCAAACCTTTTTTCAATCAAAATCCTGTTTCAGACCGCTTTCAAAAATCCGTCACGGCTGCATTGAAGCTGATTCAATCCAAGCATTTTCAAAAAATCGTTTTAGCTGATGCGTTAGATATCACTTCACCGTTGCCTTTTAATTTAGTTTCATCCTTAAGCAATTTACGATCGCGCTATCCAAATTGTTATGTTTTCTCGGCAAGTAACGGCAAAGGTGCAACGTTTATCGGTGCGACTCCAGAGCGCCTTGTCAAAATCGAGAACGATCGCTTATTTACGGTTGCTCTCGCTGGCTCAGTTCCCCGCGGCAAAACTCGTGCCGAAGATGCTCGTCTCTCAGCGACTTTACTCAGCCGCCAAAAGGAAAAACATGAACATCAAGTGGTGATTGACTCGATCGCACAACATCTGAGAAATTTAGGACTCACGCCCCAATTTTCACCTCCAAGCCTCTTACAACTCCCAAACATTCAGCATTTACAAACTCCGATTCGTGCCACGATTCCATCCGATTTACATCTCTTAGATGCGGTCGCCGAATTACACCCAACTCCAGCCGTCGCAGGCGCACCGAAGCTAATTGCGTGTGAGCATTTGAAATCATTCGAGCCATTTGAGCGATCGTGGTATGCGGCTCCGATTGGTTGGATGGATCATCATGGCAATGGCGAATTTGCAGTTGGAATCCGGTCTTGCATTTTGCAAGGAAATCAAGCTCGACTCTTCGCAGGCGCGGGAATTGTGGCAGGATCAGATCCAGAGAAGGAATTCGCTGAAGTTCAACTCAAACTGCAAGCCTTGTTGAATGCCCTGACATGAACACTCCTTTGAGCAAACTCCCACCTTTGGAAAACGGCGATCGCTTATCCCGCCCAGAATTCGAGCGACGATACAGCGCTGATCCCCGAATCAAAAAAGCTGAACTCATCGAAGGAATTGTATACGTGGCTTCTCCCTTACGATTTGAACCTCATGCTGAACCTCATAGCGATCTGAATGGGTGGTTGTATAACTACAAAATTCTGACTCCTGGCGTTCGGCTTGGCGATACTCCTACAGTGCGGCTGGATCTCGATAACGAACCTCAACCTGATTTGATTCTATTTATTGATCAAATTTGTGGTGGTAAAGTTACGATCGAGACAGATCGCTATCTCTCCGGTGCGCCTGAACTGATCGTCGAGATTGCAGCTAGTAGTGCTTCGATCGAGACTGGAACGAAGAAACAAGTCTATCGTCGAAATGGCGTGCAAGAGTACATTGTTTGGCAATCTTTTGAAAACAAATTGGACTGGTTTGAATTGATAGATGCGGAGTATCAGCCAATTTTGCTAGATGAACAAGGAGTCATGCGATCGCGAGTTTTTCCTGGACTATGGCTCAAAGCTGATGCCCTTTTAAGCGGAGATAGGCTTGCAGTTGTTCAAACCGTTCAAGCTGGTGTGCAATCTCCAGAACATCAAGCCTTTGTAGAAGCACTGCGATCGAGATGAACTTAGATTTTCGGAATATCAATACCTTGTGGGCATCGGTGCTCGTTGAGACATTAGCTCGATCGGGATTAAAAACAGCAATTATCTGTCCCGGTTCTCGATCGACTCCTCTAACGGTTGCTTTTGCTAGACATCCAGACATTGAAGCGATTCCGATTTTAGATGAGCGATCGGCTTCTTTTTTCGCTTTAGGAATTGCTCGAAGAACGCATCAGCCTGTTGTTTTAGTCTGTACTTCTGGATCGGCAGGAGCTAACTTTTTTCCTGCTGTAGTCGAAGCAAGAGAAAGTAGAGTTCCTTTACTAATCTTGACCGCAGATCGCCCACCCGAATTGAGAAATTGCAATGCGGGGCAAGCGATCGATCAGCAAAAACTCTTCGGCTCATTCACAAATTTCTACACTGAAATTGCAATTCCAGAACTATTACTTCTTTCCTATTTACGCCAGACCGTTCTGAATGCGATCGAGCAAACTCAATATCCGATCGCGGGCGTGGTGCATTTGAACATGCCCTTCCGAGAACCCTTAGCACCGATTGAACAATCAGGAATGCCGTCTCAAGTACCTGCTAATTTCTTCGAGCATATTTCCAACTCAAAGTCCCCCAAACTTGGGGGATTTAGGGGGCTTCCCGACAACTTTGCTACCCAAAGAGGCATCATTATTGCAGGAGTCTCTCAGCCTGAAGATCCAAAGCAATATTGCCAAGCGATCGCACATCTCTCAAAATCTCTCTCCATGCCCGTTTTTGCGGAAGCGCTCTCTCCACTTCGGAACTACGCAAGCTTCAATCCGTATCTGATTTCAACTTACGACACCATTCTCAGAAACAAAGAACTCGCGAAAGCTCTTGCGCCTGAAGTTGTCATCCGAATTGGCGAAATGCCAACTAGTAAAGAGGTGCGACTCTGGCTTGAGCAAATTCAACCCTTGCAATACGTCCTTGATCCGAGCGATCGCAGTCTTGATCCGCTTCACAGCAGAACCATTCACATTCGTTTGTCGATCGAAGATCTCCAATCCGTTCAAACTCTACCCGTCACCGACTTTCTCAAAGATTGGCTCGCAGCAGAATCTAAAATGCGTCAAATCATTGACCAAAGCCTTGCTGAAGAGACGACCTTATTTGAGGGCAAATCTGCTTGGCTTCTGTCTCAAACGCTTCCGCCTGATATTCCTCTTTTTATTGCGAGCAGTATGCCTGTGCGCGATGCTGAATTCTTCTGGAAGCCTGGAGATTCGAGAATTCAACCCTTTTTCAACCGAGGCGCGAACGGTATTGATGGCACGCTGTCTACTGCCTTGGGAATTGCTCATCATCAGAGTGCCGTGATGCTCACTGGAGATTTAGCGCTCCTACATGATACGAATGGATTTTTAATTCGATCTCATTTCAAAGGACATTTAACGATCGTGCTGATCAATAACAACGGTGGCGGAATCTTCGGAATGCTTCCGATTGCACCGTTTGATCCGCCGTTTGAAGAATTTTTTGCAACGCCTCAAAACATAGATTTCTCTAAACTCTGTCAAACATACGACGTAAAACATGAAATCATCGAAACTTGGGATCAATTGCGCGATCGCTTAAATCCTCTCCCACCTGATGGTATTCGAGTTCTAGAACTCAGAACCGATCGCCATCACGATGCCAACTGGCGCAAAACCAAACTAAAACACTTTGCGAATTTACTATGACTCTGGACTGGACACCTGTTAAAGACTACGAAGATATCCTCTATCACAAAGCCGACGGCATCGCCAAAATCACCATCAATCGCCCTCACAAACGCAACGCTTTCCGCCCTAAAACGATCGTCGAACTCTACGACGCATTTGCCAATGCCCGCGAAGATTCCCGCATTGGAGTGATCCTCTTCACAGGCGCAGGACCTCACACTGATGGCAAATATGCCTTCTGTTCTGGTGGAGATCAAAGCGTTCGCGGTCATGCAGGCTATGTTGACGAAGCAGGCGTACCGAGATTAAATGTTCTCGACTTACAGCGCTTGATTCGATCGATGCCAAAAGCGATCATTGCTTTGGTTGCGGGATATGCAATCGGCGGTGGTCATGTCTTGCATTTGCTCTGTGATTTGACGATCGCGGCTGATAATGCAGTTTTTGGTCAAACAGGGCCAAAAGTGGGCAGCTTCGATGGTGGATTTGGCGCAAGCTACATGGCTCGAATTGTAGGACAGAAAAAAGCTCGCGAAATCTGGTACCTCTGCCGTCAATACAATGCTCAAGAAGCTCTAGACATGGGACTCGTCAATACTGTTGTCCCCGTTGAACAACTTGAAGCAGAAGGGATTCAGTGGGCACAGGAAATTTTGGAGAAAAGCCCGATCGCGATTCGCTGCCTGAAAGCTGCCTTAAATGCTGACTGTGACGGACAAGCTGGACTTCAAGAACTCGCTGGAAACGCAACGATGCTCTACTACATGACCGAAGAAGGCTCCGAAGGCAAACAAGCTTTTCTAGAAAAACGCAAACCTGACTTTCGCAAATATCCCTGGCTACCTTAAGCAATTCTCACCGTGATTTCAGGCATTGGTACTCAAGGTTTACAGTAGTATCCGTGCCTGCTGTAGAAATGTTGATGTCGTCTCCTCGACCAGAAACTGAAGCTAGCTATCGTTCCCAATTATCCACCGCAGACAGTTTTGAATTCTAACCAATCATCTCTTTGCGAGCGGTGTGTGTTGAGGCTTATGCCGCAGCAGTTTGTAACTGATCAGCAAGCTTAGTAATTTCATCGCGCATCGTAAGTTTTCTAAGCCAATCGATCGGGATACCCGATTCTCCGTAATACGCTCCAGCAACTTGCCCACAAATAGCAGCGGTTGTATCTGCATCATCGCCCAAGTTAGTCGCTGTAAGGATTGCTTGTTCATAAGTTTCTGTTGTCCAGAAACACCAAAGTGCAGCTTCTAAACTCTCGACAACATATCCTGTGCCACGTATATCATTGACTTGTTTACTTTGATACTCCCCACGAGCAATCGATTGAATGGATGGAGATGTAATTGTTTCTCGATTATTCCCAAAAAGAATCTCTGTTTTGCTAGCTCCTGAGAGTGCGCGGAACAGGATGTCTCCAAACAAACGACTTGCCTCAATACACTCTGGTGCACCATGTGTTGTTCGAGAACTCTCACCGGAAAAATGTAGAATGCGATCGCGGTCTGAGAAATAAAACATAGGGATAGGTGCAAGTCTCATCAAACACCCATTTCCGGCAGACCGTGGACTCGTGGAACCGCTAAATGGATTGCCAGAGGTTTTGTATTGATGTAAGGCTTGACAGACTGTGTTACCAATGTCAAAGCAGTCACCAGTACTGCTCAGATAACCGTTCTCATACCAATTGCAGTAACGATGCATTTGATCGATCGCATCAAATGCACCAACCTCGACGAGACTAGTCGCCAGGCATAACGCCATTGATGTATCGTCAGTCCATTGACCAGGCTTGAGGTTAAATGGGCCTCCGCCGACCATATCTGTTACAGGAGAGAAAGAGCCACGACGCTGAAATTCAACCGTTGTGCCTACAGCATCGCCTGCAGCTAGTCCTAACAGACACCCTCGAAATCGTTCTGATCGATTCATAGAAATTTACTGTGTTTTATAGTCTGCGACCAGACTCATATCTGATGATTCTAACCGAGAGATTTAATTTCATATCCCTACTGGTTACCTCGTGCTGGATCGAGATCGCAGTTTCTAGCCCATGTAGAGATCATGCTCGTTTTTTGAATCAGAGCTTATCTACAATGAGAAGAGAATGAGCTTAGAAGTCTAATGGCAAAAGATCGATTTCATCAAGTTGTAAGAACTGCCCTAGAAAAGGAAGGGTGGAACATTACAGATGATCCTTACGAGATCAATGTGGATGATGTCGATTTTGAAATTGATTTAGCTGCCGAACAACTCCTTGCCGCAGAACGAGAAGGACAAAAGATTGCAGTAGAAGTCAAAAGTTTCATCAGTCCATCCAATGTTGGAGAGTTTCATACTGCTTTGGGGCAGTTTCTGAATTATCGGGACGCACTGACACAAATTGAACCCGATCGACGGCTTTACCTTGCGGTACGCGAGCCAGTTTACACCACTTTCTTTCAGAGAAAATTTATCGTTTCAGCAGTTGAACGGTATCAACTTCGCTTGGTAATTTATGACGTACAACAGGAGGTCTTTACACAATGGCTGTAGAGCAATATCGCCAATACATTCGTCAGTTACTTTCTGAACGTCGATCGCGTGCTTCTCGACCTCGAAATGCTCAGGAGTACGAAGTCCAAACTTTATTTGATACAGAACAGGATCACTATCAACTGCTCTATGTGGGTTGGCGGGGTACACGTCGAGATTTTGGCTGCATTCTACATCTAGATATTAAAGATGGAAAGATTTGGATTCAGCATGATGGAACAGAGGAAGGAATTGCAAATCGACTGGTCGAGCTAGGTGTTCCAAAGCAAGATATCATCCTGGCGTTTCATGAACCTGAAATTCGTCAATATACGGATTTTGGAACAGGTGAGGCTGTGGCTTAAGAGACTCTCTCGTTTTCATCAGCTACAGCCACAAAGATGTTGCTTTCCGCACTTCTCAACTTCCGATTCCTAAAAGCCCTTGCGATTGCAATAAATTAATAAAAAAGGTCGATCCTAAGACCGACCTCAACTCGATTAATCCTCAGCAAAGATGTACTTATAAAGTTCACTCGGATCAGGTTCAGGACTCTCTAACCCAAACTTCACCGCATCCTCGACAACAGCTTGTACCTTCTTCTCGATGTCCTTCAATTCCGACTGCGTCACCAAACTCTGCTCAATCAGATAAGCCGAAAGCTTCTTCAACGGATCACGCGCTAACCAAGCTTCTTTCTCTTCTTTCGATCGCAGTTCATCCGGATCAGCCAGCGAGTGTCCTCTAAATCGATATGTCAAACACTCAATCAAAGTCGGCCCTTCTCCAGCCCGTGCCCGTCTCACCGCTTCTTGAGCCACGCCCCGAACCGCTAGCACATCCATGCCATCGACTTCGTAACCCGGCATCCCAAAGACACTCGCCTTTTTGTAAATCTCAGTCTGAGAACTGGCTCGATCGTGTGCCATGCCGATCGCCCACTTATTATTCTCGACCACAAAAATAATCGGCAACTTCCACAACGCTGCCATATTCAGACATTCAAAGAACTGACCATTATTCGTTGTGCCATCGCCGAAAAAGCAAGCCGTAACCTGATCGGCACTCTCATCGCCCATCACTTCGCGCCGATATTTCGACTGGAATGCTGCTCCAGTCGCGACGGGAATCCCTTCTCCGATAAATGCAAATCCGCCGAGTAATCGATGCTCTGCTGAAAACAAGTGCATCGAACCGCCCCGACCCTTACTACAGCCCGTCGCCTTGCCAAACAGCTCCGCCATCACCTCGCGAGCCGGAACTCCGCAGCTGAGTGCATGAACGTGATCCCGGTATGTACTACAGACATAGTCCTCACTCTGGCGCATCGCTCGGATTACACCCGTCGAAACCGCCTCTTGTCCGTTATATAAGTGAACGAACCCGAACATCTTGCCGCGATAGTACATTTCGGCGCACTTATCTTCAAAGAAGCGACCGAGAACCATATCTTCATATAGCATCAAGCCTTCCTCGCGAGTCACTTGCGCGGGAACGGTCTGGAATGCGGGAAATGCTCTTTCTTGAACCATGAGAATCCATTAACCTCGCTGCAATACTCGACCCGAAAGTAATTGAAAACTGCGCCTAAGATTGCGCGCCATTCTGAATAATCTAATCTAAAATACCTTCCTGATGTATCAAAGATCAAATGCTCAAACCGGAAACGTATCAGACACAGAGGCAGATTTTAACAAATTTCAAGAATTATTTAACTTGAAGTGGTTCCATCTCTCTATAGATGAGATTATTGTTAGGATCACCTTTTAAAGTTACGCACCCGGAAGCTACCGACTTTGCATCTACAGGGTATGATGGCTGTCAACTTGAACGTCATCTTCTCAATCTTTACTCGATACCACTGCTGGGGACGTGAACCGTGCGTATACCGCTCGACTACTACCGAATTTTAGGTCTGCCGATGCAAGCGACGGCAGACCAACTGAAGCAAGCTCATCGCGATCGCACTTTACAACTCCCGCGCCGCGAGTACTCGGAAGCTGCCATTGCCACGCGCCGCAGCCTTTTAGATCAAGCTTATGCGGTGTTGTCTGATCCAGAGCAGCGTAAACAAGTAGACGAAACGCTACTCAGTACTCAGTACGAATCAGACAGCGATGCGATCACGATCGAGATTGACGATCAGCAACTCATTGGTGGATTGCTGATTCTCCAAGAGCTGGGTGAATATGAATTAGTTCTGAAGATCGGTCGTCCTTACCTCAGTAGCGGAACCGCAACGATTAAAGATGGGCGCTTTGGTGATCCCCGGATTGTATTGTCGGATATTGTATTGACGATCGCGCTTGCGTGTCTCGAACTGGGTCGGGAGCAATGGCAACAAGGACAGTATGAAAGTGCCGCCGAAGCGCTGGAAACTGGGCAAGAATTGCTGTTACGAGAAGGCTTATTTGCGGGAGTGCGGGGTGAGATTCAGTCTGATTTGTATAAACTGCGACCCTACCGGATTTTGGAACTCTTAGCGCTGCCGGAAAGTGAGGCGAACGATCGTCAGCACGGGTTGCGCTTACTGAAAGACATGCTGCGAGAACGGGGCGGCATTGATGGAACCGGAAACGATCAGTCTGGGTTAAGCATTGATGACTTTTTGCGGTTTATTCAACAATTGCGCGGTTACTTGAGCGCGGAAGAACAACAAGCCCTGTTTGAAGAAGAATCGCGTCGTCCTTCAGCTGTCGCAACTTATCTAGCCGTATACTCGCTGTTAGCCAGAGGATTTGCTGAGCATCAGCCTGCCTTGATTCGCCGTGCCAAAGGGATGTTATCGCGGCTAGGCAGTCGGCAAGATGTCCATTTAGAGCAATCGGTCTGTGCCTTACTGCTCGGTCAAACTGAAGAAGCGAGCCGAGTCCTCGAACTGTCTCAAGAATATGAGCCGCTCGCCTTTATTCGTGAAAATTCCCAGGGTGCTCCGGATCTATTGCCCGGATTGTGCCTTTATTCTGAACGGTGGCTTCAAGATGAAGTCTTTCCCCATTTCCGCGATCTAGCGAAACGCGAAGCCTTGCTGAAAGAGTATTTTGCAGATGAGCAAGTGCAAGCTTATCTCGAAGAACTGCCCGCAGACGGTGAAGTTGTGGCGGATTGGTCTTTAGGAGAGCGCGGACTCCATCGCGAATTGATCTCAAGCGTTAGCCGCAATGGTCGATCGCGCAGTCAAACCTTCGTGACTGAAGAGAACTTGGGGGGCTATCGTTCTGCAACGGCAACGCTGACCGCTGAAACCGCTCCGCTGCCTGCGGCGGAAAGGTCTGCAAAACTTGGTTCAAATGGCGCAAGAACAAAGCCGCGATCGGAACGTCCTCGAAATGGTCGTCCTCGTCCGGCTCAAGCGCGCTTTCAAGCACCGGATCACGATGAACCCACTGCACCTCCTAGAGAAAGCCGTCGATCGCGCTGGTTGCTCCTTTTACTGGGAGTGGCGATGGCGATGGGGTTAGGGTTCCTGATGATTCGCGCACTCAGAGCCATTCTAAGTCCTGGCGCTCCGGCAGTTGATCCGCTGCTCGTACAGCTTGATCAGCCCATTGTGAACTTAAAACCCGCAGAACAGCCCGTTTCACTCACGGGAGAGATGAATGTCGCTCTGGCACAAACCGCGATCGAAACTTGGCTCAACGCAAAAAAAGCGGCAATGGGAAGCAATCATGACCCTAGCAAACTGACGCAAGTTTTAGCCGAGCCGAAGCTTGCAGAATGGCAACGTGCATCTGACGAAGCAAAACGCGAAAACCAGCACATTGAATACGATCATGCGGTGAAAGTAGACACGGTAGAGGTCAGCCCGACTGATCCGACTCAAGCGATCGCTAAAGCAACAGTGACAGAAGTTCGTAAATATTTTTCGCCGGGTCAGCCTGCCGAGACTCAGACCGATCGCGATATGACAGTCAGCTACACCCTTGTTCGTCAAGACAATCAGTGGAGAATTAAAACCTGGCAGTAATTTTTTGCCAAAAATGTCTCTCTTCTGACTGTACTAATTCCTTTCATGATCCGTTACGATAGCCATGGGAGTAGCGCCCAGTGGCGGAAAGGGCATGATCGGAAGTTTGGTTCACGCTTACACCCCCTTAATCCTTTGGACAGGGGTGGGAGCATTGTTGTTTCGTTTTTTACCAGAATCGTTTCCAAGATTCTTAGGTCGAAGTCTTTACTGGGTCGGTGTTCCTTGGCAGATCTTTGCCCTGGTACGAGAAACAGATTTTTCATCCAATATTGGGATTGTTCCCGCAGTGACGATCGCCACCCTCGGCACAGGGTTAACGATCGCGTGGCTTGCTTTGCGAATTTTGATTTGGCTCAAAACTCAAGTCAAACCCGCTTGGCTCGATAAAATTGAACCCTGGTTTCCGCCGCTTGACCGCGCTTCTCAAGGGACATTTGTGATCGCAGCGACGATCGGCAATACTGGGTTTGTTGGGTTAGGACTTATTCCGGCTTTGATTGGCGATGGAGATCTCAGTTGGGCTGTATTTTTTAGCGTGACGCAAAATCTTGTGGGAACCTTTGGCGTTGGCGTTTTAGTCGCGAGTCACTATGGGCGATCGGAAACTCAAAGTACGCCTTTAACCTTGCTGCGTGACATTTTGACGGTTCCGACGTTATGGGCATTTGCGGCTGCTTATTTTACTCAGTCGATCGCATTTCCCAACTGGGCAGAAACGCTCTGCCAATCGTCGTTATTGTTTGTGATTCCTGCTTCTTTCCTGCTGATGGGGATGCGCTTGATTCAACTGAATGGAATTGATAGTCTGAAAGCAGCGGCTGTCCCGGTTGCCTTGAAAGCAGTCATTTTGCCAAGTTTAGTTGCGATCGCCGTTACCTTATTAGGACTGAATCACGATGCCCGGCTATCGTTAATCATCATGGCAGGCGTTCCCAGTGCCTTTGCCAGCTTGATTTTGGCAGAAGAGTACAACTTAGATCACAACCTGGCAGCGAGTAGCATCGCCCTCAGTACGATCGCCATTCTGGTGACAATTCCGATCTGGCTGGTAATCAGTTATTAGAATCATAAAAAACTGTATAAATCCATACTAGATTCTGGATCAATGGTAGAATTTTGCCGACAAGTCGAGATGCACTTTATATGCCGACCCCGATTCTGACCGAATCCGCACCCATCTCACCCAAGCTTACGCTCGGACGCATTTTGGTTGTCGAAGACGAAGATTTAATTCGAGATACGATCGCGCTCACCCTTTCTGATGAAGGCTACGAAGTAACGACTGCTGTAGATGGGCAACAAGCATTAGCGCGATTACAAGCGGCGATGAATGCAGACCGTAGCAGCGAGACGGCTCTGCCTGACTTGATTATTTTGGATTTAATGCTGCCTTATATCAACGGATTAGATATTTGTCGTTGGATGCGACGCGAAGGCAGCAGCGTTCCCATTCTCATCCTCAGTGCCAAAGGCAGCGAGATGGATCGCGTTGTCGGACTCGAAGTCGGCGCGGATGACTATCTGACCAAGCCTTTTGGCATGCGGGAATTAGTCGCGCGCTGCCGTGCGCTCCTGCGTCGTCACCAGCAATTTCAGCCCGCTCAGACTGAGCCGACTCTGCAATATCAGGAAGTCACAATCTATCCGCAGGAATGCCGGGTGACCGTGCGTGGTGAAGTCGTGAACTTCTCTCCCAAAGAATTCAAACTACTCGAACTGTTTCTGCGTCACCCCAAACGAGTTTGGTCACGAGATCAACTGCTCGAAAAAATCTGGGGACACGATTTTATTGGGGAAAGTAAAACAGTTGATGTTCATATTCGTTGGATTAGAGAAAAGCTAGAAATTGATCCGAGTAATCCGCAGTATTTAATCACAGTCAGAGGCTTTGGGTATCGATTCGGTTAAGCTAGGAGTCATGAGCACAACGCTCATAGTGAACTCTCGCCCCCTGTTTTGCCTGTGTCTGTTTTCTGGTTTCTGGCTGGACTTGCGATCGGAATTCTGCCACTGACGATTTACCGGAGTCATCTTAGTTCTCGCATTGACCAGTTGGCAAAGACGCTGCCGCCGGATGAGGCAAGCGTGGACTTATCGATCATGTCTCGATTGTCCATGCGGCTTGCACATGATCAAGCTCAGACGGAACAACTCGAACGCAAACTGGAAGTTTGGAAGCAGATTCTTTACCTGGCTCCCATCGGCTACTTGCAAGTCGATGAAGAGAATCAGTTGATTTGGTGCAATTCTGCGGCTGTGCAACTGTTGGGGATCAATCAGGGCGATGACTATGCTCCACGGCTCTTGTTGGAGTTAGTGCGATCGTATGAACTGGATGCTCTGATCGAAAAAGCGCGGGAAAAAGGTCACCCCCATCAGCGCGAATGGCGATTTTATCCGGCTTCTGCCGATGCTGAAAACCTCTCTCAAGCGCGCTCAACTCCGCTGCGAGGGCTGGCTTTTCCACTTCAAGGTGGAGAAGTGGGTGTTTTCTTAGAAGACCGCCAAGAAGCGGTTACTCTATCGCAACAACGCGATCGCTGGACTTCTGATGTCGCCCATGAGCTTAAAACTCCCCTGACTTCGATTCGACTGGTTGCCGAAACCCTGCAATCTCGCATCGATCCCCCAAATCGTCAGTGGGTGGATCGCCTGCTCAATGAAACCTTGCGCTTAAGTCGTTTAGTTCAAGACTTGCTGGATCTGAGCCAACTGGATCTCAATCCGGCGCAGCGATTGAAGTTAAAGCAAACGGATCTCGTCACACTGATCAATGCTGCTTGGCAAAGCTTAGAACCGATCGCAAGTGAAAAACAAGTACAATTTTATTACAGTGGTCTAGCATCTGTGATCGTTCGCGCAGATGAGGCTCGAATGCACCGCGTTTTTCTCAACTTGCTGGATAACAGCCTCAAGTACAGCCCAAACAAAGGGATCATTCGGATCGAAACCAGTGTAAACGACCAATCAGTTTCCCCTCAGATTCAAGTCGATCTCGTTGATGCTGGCGCAGGATTTCCTGAAGACGCTATCCCTCATATCTTTGAACGCTTTTATCGAGCTGATCCTTCCCGAGTTCGTTCGACTCAAGGGCGAGAAGCAATGCAGCCAACCAGCGGCAGTGGTTTGGGACTTGCGATTGTCCGACAAATCATTGAAGCCCATCAAGGCACTGTGCGTGCACAAAACCATCCTGAAACGGGAGGGGCATGGGTACAAGTCATTCTGCCCTATGAGCGAACTTCATAAATACTTATCGCTAAGTCGCAGCGGATTACGAATTCCGAACGATTCAATTCTTCCGCCATTTTACTGAATACAGGCTGATGTAATATTTGTACATATTAGTTTTGATGCATATAGTTACGGTGATGTTTCGGTATTATTCCTCTTGCCCACTCTTGTCATGACCGAAAGAGTACAAAAAATTCTTTCACAATGGGGAATCGCCTCCCGACGGCAGGCGGAACAGATGATTCTCGAAGGACGAGTTCGGCTGAATGGCGCGATCGCCGAATTGGGACAAAAAGCTGACCCTGACCTAGACCAAGTCGAAGTCGATGGGCAAGTGATTTACCCCCAAGATCGCCCCGAATTTCTCTATTTACTCCTCAATAAACCTGTAGGAGTGGTCACGACCTGCCACGATCCGCAAGACCGCCGTACTGTTCTTGAGCTTCTCCCTGAAGACTTACGACAGGGGCAAGGTCTTCACCCGATAGGGCGGTTAGATGTAGAATCGACCGGAGCGCTTTTATTGACCAACGATGGCGCATTGACTCATTATCTGACTCATCCGCGCCATCACATTGCGAAAACCTATGATGTCGAAGTGGTGGGACAATTGTCTAGTTCCGCTCTGCGGCAATGGCGAGAAGGCATAATGTTAGACGATCGAAAGACTTTGCCTGCAACTGTGAACATTCTAAACCGGAATTCCTCTGGTACACTATTGCGAGTTGTCTTACGAGAAGGTCGAAATCGGCAAATTCGGCGCATTGCTGAGCAGTTAGGTTATCCTGTTGTTCGGCTTCACCGAATCGCGATTGGGGATGTTTTACTCCAGCCACCGAGCAAATCTACCTTGCGCCCAGGACAATATCGCTCACTCGAAAAGTTTGAAATTCGCTTGTTGAAGCAGGGAATGACCCTCCCAGAGAGGTTGCCAGCACAGATGAAGGAGCAGCGCAGATGAGACAGCAAACCCTCCAAACGAATCGAGAACAAGCCGAACGGCTCGCTGAATTGGGTGCTCGACTCCGCGATCGCCGTCAAGCACAAGAGATTCCCCTCGAACGGGTGGCAGGCACGACTTGTATTCAGCCCCGATTGTTACGTGCGATCGAACAGGGCAAGATTGACGAGTTGCCTGAGCCTGTTTATATCCATAGTTTTATCCGCCAATATGCCGATGCGATCGGGCTAAATGGTGTGCAATTTGCCAGCGAGTTTCCGACGACTGGTGTGATGGCACTCCCTCAGATCCGTGCGCCTTGGAGAAGTCTGCCCGGAGCACAGTTGCGCCCGGTGCATCTGTATCTGCTCTATCTGCTGCTGATTGTTGGGGCAGTGAATGGCTTATCGTATTTTCTCAATCGATCGGTTCAGTCGGCAGTGGCAACGATTGAGATGCAAAAGCCTCCCACGGTTCCGATGGGACCGATGTTCCCGGCGAAGCAGGAGACAGGGGCTAAGAAAGTTGCTCCATCTTCGAATAAGCCTGTGCGGGTTGGCATGACCTTGACTGCGGAGTCTTGGGTGCGAGTGACCGCAGATGACCAAGTTGCCTACGAAGGAGCGTTGCCGAAGGGGACGCAGCGGACTTGGACAGCAGACAAGCAGGTCGTGGTCACGGCAGGAGATGCAGGGAGCGTGATTGTTTCTTATAACGAGAGCGCGGGGCAGCCTTTAGGCTCACCGGGAGAGGTGGAAGAGAAAGTGTTTCCACCAACTCCGGCTATGGCAAATGCAAATCTGCCGTAGAGGGTAGAAAATTCGAGAGAAATGGGGTGAGTCTCGCCCCATTTTTTTTCGTCCCATGGTTTTTGGGAGTGGGGAGTGGGGGGTAGCAGGAGCTTTCGATCCCCTCTAGGCAAGCGTAGCGCCAAGATGTAAACTCAATCCGTTAAACGCCAATTGATTCTCATGTCTTTCCACGCAACTCTAGAGCAGATTATTTCAGTCCTTGAGGCATCTTTTCAGAATTTACCTGATCGGTCATGCACGGCAACTTCCATCACAACAGATAGCCGTGCTGTCAAACCGGGTGAAATCTTTCTGGCGTTACGAGGTGAAAAATTTGACGGACATGATTTTGTAGAATCTGAGATCGCGCAAGGGGCAATTGCCGCGATCGTGGATGCTCAATTTGATGCAGGTGATCTTCCTGTCCTGATCGTTCCAGATACCTTGGTTGCGTATCAAGCGATCGGGCATTGGTGGCGGACTCAATTTAAGATTCCAATTATTGCGATTACTGGGTCAGTTGGAAAGACGACGACAAAAGAATTGATTGCAGCAGTTTTATCGAAATACGGCAAAGTTCATAAGACGCAAGCAAATTACAACAATGAGATCGGAGTTCCGAAAACACTTTTGGAATTAAATCAAGATCATGATTTTGCAGTGATTGAAATGGGAATGAGAGCGCTCGGAGAAATTGCGCTGCTGTCTCAGATTGCAAGTCCTGATATTAGTGTGATTACCAATGTGGGAACAGCGCATATTGGAATTTTGGGATCGAGAGAAGCGATCGCTCAAGCCAAATGTGAGTTACTGGCTGAGATGCCGAAAGATTCAGTGGCAATTTTGAACTATGAAAATCCGCTTTTACTAGAAACAGCAAAAACAGTTTGGCAAGGCAAGTCCATCACTTACGGGCTGAGCGGTGGTGATGTGCAGGGACACTTGATCAATCCTGAAACTCTGAAAGTAGAGGATCTAGCGTTTCCTCTACCTTTGCTAGGAGAACACAATGCACTGAATTTTTTAGCAGCTTTGGCAGTGGTGAAAGCTTTGAATCTGGATGCATCGAAGCTGACCGAGGGAATTGAAGTTGATTTACCGAGCGGTCGAGCAAAACGCTATGAACTCTCAAACGATGTCGTCATTTTAGATGAGAGCTACAACGCTGGATTGGAGTCAATGCTAGCGTCTTTGAAATTGCTAGCACAGACCGAAGGAGAACGGAGAATTGCTGTGCTTGGAACCATGAAAGAACTGGGCGACTGGTCAATTCAATATCATCGGCAAGTTGGAGAACAAGTCAAGAATTTGAAACTCGATCGACTGTTGATTTTGGCTGATCCCGGGGAAGCTGAGGCAATGGCAACGGCAGCGGCTCCTGTTCTAGCCGAAAAGTTTGAAAATCACGAGGCAGTTGTTGCTCGACTGAATCAATTGATGCAATCAGGCGATCGCTTATTGTTTAAGGCTTCTAGAGCGGTAGGTCTCGATCGCGTCGTCGCTCAACTCCTCCCATAGGATCGACCTTCTCCTCCTTTGAGAAGACCCCCCCTCTCACCTGAGAAAGATGCTTAGAACCCGTACACTCAGCGATTCTAGCGTCAAAGGTAGTGTTTCAAAATTGCAGCCTCACTGACACAGATGTTGTGTTAGGCGAAGTCTGATGAGGGAATTTCTATGAGTCAAGTAACAAATTTAACATTGGAACTCGGTCAGAGTTTTCTGGCGCAGGTTCCGATCGACGGACGGGTGTCAACACCAGAGCAAGCTGCATTGGTGTTTTCAGGTCCTCGATTCTTTGTCGCTCTAATTTCAGGCATTGTATTAGCGTTTGCATTTCAATTACTGTTTACAAATCTTTCTGTCGCGGCTGGGATTTCGTATCTCGGACGATCTTCAGATGATGATGATCATCATGCTTCTGGCAATGGTGGCGGAACGATTCGCAAAATCGGATTCGCAGTGGGCATGTGGACGCTGATTACAGTGTCCATTTCATTGTTCATTGCTTGCTTATTAGCTGTGAAATTGAGCTTGTTGACCACTGCTAGTCTGGGTGCGATCATTGGTGTTGTCATCTGGGCTGCCTACTTTACCCTATTGGTTTGGGTCAGTTCGACGACAGTTGGATCATTGATCGGTTCTGTCGTTAATACGGCAACTTCAGGCTTCCAAGCGATCGTTGGAACTGCAACCGCAGCACTGGGAGCAAGAGCGGTGAATCAGCAGGTTGTTTCGACTGCTGAAGCCGCTGCCGCCGCCGTGCGACGAGAATTGGGATCTGGGCTTGATCCAGCAAGTGTGCGCGATTCATTAGAAGACTATCTAGAGCGGATTCGTCCGCAACAGTTGGATTTTCGCAATATTCGAGGCGAGTTGGAAAAGCTGGTGCATGACCCTGAACTCCAGAATATTGTGGGTACAGGATCGCCTGCTGATGTGATCGATCGATTGCGCAGTGTTGATCGCAATACGTTTGTGAATTTGATCAGCAACCGGACAGATCTCTCGAAAAGAGACGCGGCTCGATTGGTTGATCAATTAGATTCAGTTTGGAAAGACACGATCGGACGCTATCAACCTCGCCAAGACCCAACTCAAGAACTCGTTGAGTATCTGAAAACGGTTCAATCGGGGCAAGTCGATACGAATGAACTCAGTCGCCGCTTGGATCAACTGACTGAAGAAGTGCGCCGTCAAGGTCAAATCTTGCAGAACACTCAGCAAGATCAAGTTTCGGGAATGCGCGATACTTTATCTTCGTTGGCACAATCGAATAAAGCAGAGCAACCGAGCTTAGTTGATCGTGCGATGCAGTTCGGGTTCTCAACGTTGATGGGAACGGTCATGGGACGGACGGATCTCTCTGATCTCGATGTTGAAAAGATCATGGGACAGCTTCAAAGTGCAAGAGACAAGATTACTCAAGGCGCACAGAATGTCGCTGAGAAAGCAACTTCTGGCTTCAGTCCGATTAAAGCTGACGTTGAGAACTATCTGTTAAATAGCTATGCTTGGCACTTTAATCGTGAGACTTTAGAGACTGAATTTCGTGAAGTTCTCTATGATCCAGAAGCTGATCCGGCTGTGGTGAGACGCGAATTAGAACGCCTCAATCGTGGTGATTTTGTCAACCTGCTAACGCAACGCGGCGACTTACCTGTGGCACGAGTTGCGGAAATTGCCGATCAGCTTGAAGTCATTCGCTCAACTGTGCTGAGTACAGTTCAGCAGGCAGAAGAACAGTCCGAATCGACGGATCTCAGAAGTCGGGTTGAGCACTATCTGCGCAATACCAACAAAGATGAGTTGAATCCTGATGCGATCGAGCGTGAAGTTGCGCTTCTGCTCGATGATCCGGAAGCGGGTTATGACGCGCTGAGAACTCGGTTGAGCCATTTCGATCGCGATACTTTGGTGCAATTGCTCAGCCAGCGCCAAGATTTGACTCCTGAAGAAGCGGATAACATTGTGGGTCGATTTGAATCGACTCGCGATCGCGTGCTGAATTCTGCTCAAGACGTTCAGAACAGAGTGCGTTCTGAAGCAGAAGCCCTACGATTGAGAGTGGAATCTTACCTGCGCAATACAGATAAGAGCGAATTGAATCCTGAAGGCATCAAGCGCGATTTCCGATTGTTGCTCGATGATCCACAGGCTGGAGCTTCGGCACTACGAGGACGGTTAAGCCAGTTTGATCGCGATACCTTGGTGCAACTGCTCGGTCAGCGTCAAGACTTGACTCCTGAAGAAGCCGATCGCATCGTTCGCCAGCTTGAAGACGTTCGCCATAACATTCTTCATGCGCCTCAAATTGCCGTTAGTAAAGCGAAAGATCAAGTTGATAGTGTCACGACGACGATTGAAACTTATCTTCGTAATACGAATCTCTCTGAGCTTGATCCAGAAGGGATTAAGCGCGATTTGACGATCTTACTCAATGATCCGAAAACAGGCGCGTATCGCTTAGGTCGGCGATTATCGCAAGTGGATCGAGACACGATCGTCAAACTGCTTGCTCAGCGCCCTGATTTAACAGAAGAACAAGCAAACCGCATGGTCGATCAAGTTCAAACTTCGATTCGTAGCATCGTGCGTGCTCCTCGTCGCTTGGCTTCTCGAACTCAGCATCGCGTGCAAGACTTCCAATCGACCTTTGAGAACTATCTGCGGAACACGGACAAAGAAGAACTCAATCCTGATGGAATTAAGCGCGATTTAACGATTTTGCTGAGAGATCCGAGAACTGGATTCGGTCTGCTCGGAGATCGCTTATCTCACATCGATCGAGCAACGATGATTGCGTTGCTCGCGCAGCGTCAGGACATGACCGAGGAAGAAGCAAGCCGCGTGGTTGATCAAGTTCTCTCGGTTCGTGATCAATTCACCGCTCAAATTCAAGCGATTCAAACGCGGATTCAGAGCGTGATTGATGGCATTCTCAATCGCATTCGGGATTACCTGAATTCGATGGATCGCCCCGAATTGAACTATGACGGCATCAGCGATGATCTCCGCACCTTGTTCCACGATCCGAAGGCAGGTTTTGAGGCATTGCGCGATCGCTTAGGCAGCTTTAATCGCGATACGCTCGTCGCCTTGCTGTCTTCCCGCGATGACATTTCCGAAGCCGAGGCGAATCGGATTATCGATCGCGTTGAAAATACTCGGAATACGGTTTTACGCCGAGCTGAGCGGTTCCAGACCGAAGCTCAGATGCGGTTAGAAGAAGTGAAACGCCAAGCGAAAAAGCAGACCGAAGAAACCCGCAAAGCCGCAGAAACAGCAGCTTGGTGGTTGTTCGGCACAGCTCTTGTTTCAGCAGGTGCATCAGCCTTAGCAGGTGCGATCGCCGTTGGCATCTAAGTATTGAGATGAACTCTCTCTAATTAGCTCCTATCCCCAAATTGCCATCGCGCAGTTTGGGGATAGCTATAGATTCAGAGTTGAAATGGGTTCTCCAGTCCTAAATCAGATCGCTACATATCTTGACCCTACATTTCTCTGTAACCCTGCCATCAGTGCTAGGCTTAGTCATGCTTTCTTTTGATTAACCCTCAGTCACCGTGTTCAAACAGATTTTCTTGCGATTTCTGATTCTGTGCTTCGGAGGATGGATTCTTCTGGATGTCATAGCGCGCTTCGGAGCAGAACTTCTCTGGTTTCAGGAAGTCAGCTATCTCCCAGTCTTTCTGCTCCGACTTACGACTCAAGGATTACTGTGGCTTGGGGTGACAGCTATTACGATCGCATATTTTCGCTGGAATCTGAAACGAGCCAATCAACTCAAACATCCATCTCCTCAAGCGGACACCCTCGAACTTCGCAAACCTCCGCTCTCGATTCTGCCCCTGCGCTTAAGAACCCTGTTGCCGCTCACATTCGGACTCAGTTTGCTGCTTGCGTTAATCCTCATTCACTACGGGCAAATCGCAGTGCAGTACTGGCAGATTGGAGAGGTCAACCTACCAATGCCCATTTCGATGTTTAATCTCTTCGCAATTTGGCAAGTTGGACAGCAGATTAGTACACAGGTAGGGTATACATCTGGAGCAATTTTGGCAGCGATCGCTGTACTCGTTTATCCGCAGTTTACGTTGAGTGCGATCGCAGTTGTTTTTGCGGCTCTGCTCGGATTTATTGCTGCACAACACTGGGCAACGGTCTTACAGTATCTTCAACCTACAGCATTTAATGCAACTGAACCGCTATTCAATCGCGACATCGGGTTTTATATTTTTACACTGCCTTTTATTGAGCTTTTAGTTCTTTGGTGGATTGGACTTACACTCTATGGATTTATTGCCGTTGCTTTAACTTATCTCACATCTGGACATAGTTTAAGTGAAGGTAGATTTCTTGGATTTTCGCCTCCACAGCAACGTCATCTGTTCGGTGTGAGTGCTGGAGTGATTGGAACAATCACAATTGGCTATTGGCTCAGTTGCTATGAATTGCTATATTCCAGAAGAGGCGCATCTTTCGGAGCTAGCTATACCGATGTCGTCGCCCAACTCCCGGCTTATATTGCCCTAGGAACAACTGCGAGTGTAATTGCACTTTACCTTTTGGGACGCTGTATCTTTTGGCAGCCCCAATCCAAACGGCGGCGTTGGGTTGGAATTGGCTTAGTGGTGTATGGAGTATTAGCGATCGCAGGGATTTTCATTCCTGAACTTGTGCAATCGGTGGCAGTTCAGCCGAATGAACTGGTTCGAGAGCGTCCCTATATCGAGCGAACGATCGCGCTAACTCGGCAAGCGTTTGGATTGAATGATATTGATATTCAAACGTTTAACCCACAGGGACAGTTGAGTGAAGCGGATCTGCGAAACAATCCCCTCACGATTCGCAATATTCGCCTTTGGGATCAACGTCCACTTTTAGACACAAACCGTCAGCTTCAGCAGATCCGGCTGTACTACCGATTTCCAGATGCAGACATCGATCGCTATACCCTACGGACAGAACCCACTGCGCCGCGAGAACAGCGGCAAGTCCTGATTGCTGCGAGAGAATTAGATTACAACGCGGTGCCGCAAGAAGCTCAAACTTGGGTAAATCGCCATTTAATCTATACTCATGGCTATGGCTTTACGGTCAGTCCAGTAAATACCGTAGCTGCTGGAGGACTTCCCGAATACTTTGTTAGAGATATTGGCAATGAGGGAGAAGGGGCGCTAGTCACGTCAAGTCCATCGATTCGAGAAAGTATTCCGATCGAACGACCTCGCATCTACTATGGCGAAATTACAGATCCTTATGTCATGACGGGAACTCGCCAACGAGAGCTAGATTTTCCGAGCGGAAGTGACAATACCTATAATTCCTATGATGGACGCGGCGGAATTGCATTAAATTCGCTCTGGCAACGGGCATTGTTTGCCGTATATCTCAAAGATTGGCGAGTCCTTGTCACGCGAGAATTTACTCCACAGACCAAACTCCTGTTTCGCCGAAATATCAATCAGCGAATTCGAGAGATCGCACCTTTTTTGATGTACGATCGCGATCCTTACTTAGTTGCTGCTGATAGTAGCACTGCTCCGGCTCAGAACAATCTTTACTGGATTGTTGATGCTTACACCACGAGCAATCACTATCCTTATTCCGACCTAGTAGAAGGAATCAATTACATTCGGAATTCTGTGAAAGTTGTGATTGATGCTTATCACGGGTTTGTTACTTTCTACGTCGCAGATCCCACTGATCCGATGATTCAAACTTGGTCTAGGATTTTTCCCAGTTTATTTAAGCCATTGAGCGCGATGCCAGCAGCACTCCGGCAACATATTCGCTATCCTGTTGACTTCTTCAATTTGCAATCCGATCGCTTGATGACCTATCACATGACTGATCCGCAAGTGTTCTACAATCGAGAGGATCAATGGCAAATTCCGAATGAAGTGTACGGCAGCGAAACGCGCCCTGTTGAGCCGTACTATCTGATTACGAGTTTACCAAATGTTCCATTTGAAGAGTTTATTTTACTGCTTCCCTATACTCCTCGCCAGCGAACAAATTTAGTCGCTTGGCTAGCAGCCCGTGCTGATGGTGAAAATTATGGTCGCTTGCTACTCTATACCTTTCCGAAAGAGCGGCTAATTTTTGGAACTGAACAGATTGAAGCCCGAATTAATCAAGATCCAGTCATCTCTCAGCAAATCTCTCTATGGAACCGCCAAGGCTCAAAAGCAATTCAAGGGAACTTACTAGTTATTCCGATCGAACAATCGCTGCTGTATGTTGAACCACTTTATCTAGAAGCTGATCAAAACAGTTTACCGACCTTAGTTCGAGTGATTGTTGCTTATGAAAATCGCATTGTGATGGCTGAAACCTTAGAGCAAGCTTTGCAGGCTATTTTCCGTGCCGAACCCACGCCTGAACCGATCGTTCGTCCCGTTGAAGCACCTACGCCCTAGTCGAAGACAACTTAACTTAAAGGAATCGCTGCATTCACAAGCGTCGTCAACACTCCGGTTTGTTCTTGTCCGCTCGTCGAAAGGTCGCTGTAGCACAAGAATAAGCGCTCCTCAGCACGGGCTAGTAGATCGAGTAAAATGCGTCGTAATCGTTGTTCATTCATCATCTGAGTATCTTCTACATCCCAGACTCGCCCTGACCAATCTTGCAAAAATAACGGAGCCGCAAATAGTGAATCGACTCCACTTAACCAACGTGACGAGCCTGCATCTAGCCAAAACTGCCACCGATGCGATCGCCGAGTGGAACGATATTGAAACACAGTTGCCAATGTCACCGCATTCGGCTCAATCAACCGGACTGGGAATGGATTTGCAGTGACCGCTCCACTTCTGAGCAGTTGAATAAAATTTCGCACCGTCAGCGATTGAGGTGCATCACTGAGATCGCTCCGGCGCAATCGATCGTCTACTTCCCAATAATGCTGAGCCGTCTCGATCAATTCTCGCAGTCCAGCCAGTTGATCAAAAGGCAGATGACTTCCCCCAAAAAAGAATCGCTGAATTGCTCGATCGAGCATGACGACCGGGCTAGCAATCAAACGATGGTCTAACTGCGATCGTTGTGACTCAATCCAGCGCACAATTCCCTCATAGGCTTCAGAGGCTTGATACCCTAAACGATCCCAGCGAGGAAACGTATTTGCAGCAAGTAAACGCGGTTGGTCTGGATGTGGCTCGAAACAATGATCAGCAAGTAATCCAGCCCGAACCGGATCAATCACATAGGTTGTTGTCAATTCAGTTTTTTGACTGAGAATGACTAACATTTCAGCGATCGTATCTTGATTTGTCGCTCTGCCTAAGCCTGGATAGATCAGCGTCAGTAAAGTGAGCAGCGATCGCACAATCGGGCTACTGGCTAAAGGGCGCTGATCGTTGAGCAACTCGACTGGAATATTTTGGCGGGTCAGAATTTCTCGTAACGCGTAGCGAGAAATCGGATCAATCCCAGGTCCAATTAAAGCAATCTCGCGCGGTTCGACTTGCCCGGATTGCACGCCTTTAATGATCACTTCTGCGGTGTGGCGAATCAATTGTGCCTGAGTCGTGGTCTGAAGCGTTTGAATCGACTCTGGCAAACTCGCAAAAAAGATCGGATCACTGACGAGATCTAAAATCGATTCTCCTAATTGATCGATCAAACAAGGATGAGTACGATCGCTCAGTTCCACGACTGTACAGCGATCGCTTAACTGTGCTAAGTAAGCTGGATCGGCTCCCAAGCCTAATCGCACCGCTCCATTCGGGTTAAAGCTAAACGCGCAAGGGATGTTTCGATCAAGCAAAAAATCAAACAGCGATCGCACAATTGCCGGATACTCATCGAGATCATCTGCGACGACCGCCTGAAACCGCTCTAACAAATGCTGCTGATATACCGGATCATGGAGTAAATAACGTCCGTACAAATCTGTGATCAAGCTATAAGTCAACAATCCTCGCCGCAAGCACCAGGCTCGCCAACGCTGCATCATTTCTCCAATTGTTTCTGGCGACAAAGCTAATTCTGAAATTTTTCCTTCAACTTTTAGTAAGCCTTGATGGAGCAATGCTGGAATTTCCTCGATCGACAAACCACTTAAGGCTGCAAGCTGCATCAAATCTAGAACTCGCCGCACTAATCTAGCTTCAGGAATGCCAGCTTCAGCGATTGCGTGATCTAATTCCACTCGCCAAAGTTTGGTCGCGAGTTCCTGTTCATTCTCAGGGCGCAACCTCAGCGGAAACTGAGCTTTCAGATCTAAGCGTTGCACCAGCAAAGCCCAAAAAAGCGTCACTTCATCCTCAAAGAATCCGAGCGGCGTTGTCGCGCGAAACGGAAATTTTCCTTGCGTTGCTTCGCTAATGCGATCGCTCAATGCCAGACGATTATCTCCGATCGCTGCCAGCACTAAAATTCCAGAGCGCTTCATTTTCATCCATTCGCAAGCTTGTGCCACCAATCGATCTGTTTTGCCGCTGCGAGTGGCTCCTGTAATCCAGACAGATTGAACTGTTTGCTTTTGCACGGAATCGCCTCAACACAATTTGCTAGGATGTTGCTCACCTTTAATGATAAAGATGTTCTTGTATTCTAGATCTTCTGAAAAAGCAGTTTTAGAATAGAGCGATCATTGCAGTTTGCCTCTGCTTCTCCACTGATGTTTGATCTTGCACTTGCTACGTCTTGAGCTATGAACAATAATTCGCTGTTGTCACAATTGAGAAACTACGTTCGGCGTGCTGAACAATGGTATCTCGAAACCCCAGATCGAGCGCTAGATCAGGCTTATGATGCGGCTCTTAAAATTAGAGCGATCGAGAATGAGCATTTCGGCGGACAGAAAATTTCGCCTCGTGCGACTCAGCTTCGAGGGAATGCACTCGCTTATTTTGAAAAAGATTTGCAGAAGTATCTGCGAAACATTCGGATGAGATTGACCGAGTTTCATCGCAGTCGTTCAGCCTTGGCGATTACCAATCCCAATCAAACGGCGGATACATTACGGACGATCGAAACTACTGAGGTAGGAACTGATCGATTTGTGCCGACTGTCCAGGATAAACCCTCCATCACGCTCGAAAAGCTGCGATTTATTGATGAAGTGTTGATGCGATATGCAGAGGAGCAACTGACGTTAGAAGCAGTTTCAGCTTCGATGCTTGCAGTTGAAATGAATGGAAGTCCCGATAAAACAACCAAACCTGACAAAAAGAATTCTGAACCCAATCTTACCGTTGCGGATACTCAAAACATTCCAGCGAATGCAGCCGAAAAGTCCGAAGATTTTGAAAGCCTTTCTGATAAAACTGGGTTACTGCCTCGATCGATTCTCACGACGCTCAATCGGCTGAGGCGAGATCTCGATCCCAAATCCGAAGCCGAAGTGCTACAAAATTACAGAGTTTCAAAGGTCAAAACTTTATTAGCAGTTCGATTCGTTCTCATTTTGATTTTGGTGCCGTTGCTCGTGCAGCAAGGGGTTCGCAATATTGCATTATCGAACTATCTGATTCCGGGTGCGTGGATTACGCAGAATTTCAAAGTTGAAAACCCCGATCGTATTTTTCTCAATGGTGAAATGGCAGAGGAAGCTCTGAGAGAATTGCAGGGCTTCGAGGAACGTCTGAAATTTGAAAATCTGCTCAGAGAGACGTTTGAACGAGAAACCTTGCCTGCTGAAGAACGCGAAGCCAGAGTCAAAGAGCGATCAGAACAAGTTGAGGTGCGAGTTCGAGAAAAAGCGACTGAAATTGCAGCAAGTTTTTCGACTCAAAGTGCGAATGCAATTAAAAATTGGATTGCTGATATCGCAGGCACGATCGCATTTGTCTTAATTTTGCTGAATGGTAAACGCGAGATCGACATTCTCAAATCGTTTATGGATGAGACGGTTTACGGACTCAGTGACAGTGCTAAGGCATTTATCATCATTTTGTTTACCGATGTCTTTGTCGGCTTTCACTCTCCCCACGGGTGGGAAATCATTCTTGAAAGCGTTTCAAAACATTTCGGCTTACCTGCTAATCGCGATTTCATTTTCTTATTTATCGCAACGTTCCCAGTGATTCTAGATACGATTTTCAAGTATTGGATTTTCCGGTATCTAAACCGTGTCTCGCCGTCTGCGGTGGCGACGTATCGGGAGATGAATGAGTAGAAGGAGTAGAGGGGTAGGGAGTGGGGAGAAACGCTCTTACCTTCAATGAAAACTCGAAAGGCTTTTCCTACTTCCCTACTCCCCACTCCCCACTTTTCCTAGCTCGCCAAATACTCCCCCATATCCCCTTTCCGCTTCCGCAATTTCGTCAACGCTTCGCGCTCAATCTGACGGACTCGCTCTCGGCTAATATTTAAGCGATCGCCAATTTTCGCCAGGGTCAACGCCTTGCCATCTTCTAAGCCAAAACGCAACGCTAAGACTTCACGTTGCTGCGGAGTCAAATCTGACATCAACGCATCTAAATCTAGCTTTAGCGAAGTCTGCGCTGTAAATTCTTCGGGCGACATGCCTGGATCTTCTAGCAGTTCCCCTAATTCTGTATCCTGATTATCCCCAACTCGCAGATCGAGCGATAAGGGTACTCGTGCGCGTTCTAGATAATCGCGAATTTGTGCGATCGGCAATTCTAATTCGGTGGCGAGTTCTCCTAGCGTTGCTGCTCGACCTAAGCGTTGAGACAGGCTACGCTGTGCTTTTTTAATCTTATTGAGCTTCTCGGTAATATGAATCGGTAAGCGAATCGTTCGCCCCTTTTCTGCGATCGCTCGGGTAATTGCCTGCCGAATCCACCAGTACGCATAGGTTGAGAATCGATAGCCTTTGGTGGGATCAAATTTTTCGACCCCCCGCTGCATCCCAATCGTTCCTTCTTGGATTAAATCCATCAGTTCGACATTGCGCTTGGTATACTTCTTCGCCACAGAGACGACTAACCGCAAATTTGCCTCAACCATGCGACGTTTTGCGAGTTCTCCCTCCGCTAAAATCTGTCGCAACTCGGTTTCTGAAACTTCAGCCGCCTGTGCCCAAGTCGAGTCATCAGGGCTTGTCCCTAACTTCTCGATTAAGGCATTTTTGACCGAATTGACGATCGCCAATCGCTGTACCTGTTTTCCATAGAGCACTTCTTGTTCATGGGTCAGCAGTGGGACGCGACCAATTTCGCGGAGATAAGCACGGACGGAATCAGTTGGAGTCTGAGCGGTTTTCATATCAAGATCAGAAAGCGATGGGTGTGGGCAATTGGGTGAAATGTCAGACGCTCGAACGCGCGTAAATTCAGAAATCTAAATGAAGGCGGACACGGCTAGAAAATGGTTGCTATGAAGTGCGCTAAGCTTGGGCTGAAAACAGCCTCGCTAGGAAATGGTTACATAGCCATGTGTCAAAGACATGGCGAAAACTCGTAAACTCTGTGTGCCGCTTTTGACCTTTATTAGATTTGTCTAGGTGAATGGTTATATTAAGATTATCTCTTATTATGTTAAGTCTTGTAAAGTTACTGAGAAAAAAATCTTGCTAAAGGAGGATTAGATGCCAATCGGCTCAGCGAAGCACGCCTTAGCCAATACGGTATCAGAAACGAACTTTACGAATGTCTTATCTGTAACAGAATTGAGGAGTTTAGCCAAGTTTCTGCCCCCGATCGAATATGACAATCTGACTGAGGAAACCTTTAAATATTATTAAGAGCACAGTTGAGAAATGAAGGGCGATCGCGGTTAGATTTATATCCGGGTTTGCCGCAAATCGTTATATAGGCATACGCGATCGCTCTTAGAATAGGCATCTATCTTTTGGCAGAAGATTAGAGTGGGAGGTTGGGAAATCGTATCAAGCCTAATGGCTTTCTATTCCCCCCTTCCCCGCTCTGTTCTCGCTCATCGACGTAAATAATCCTGCAAAGCCGTTACAGTCAAAGCTTCAGCCTGCATTGATCGAATCGCCGCTGCCGTCGCTTTTGCCCCTGCGATCGTGGTAATCATTGGAATCTTGTACGTCAATGCTGTTCGTCGGATTAAGCGATCGTCTTCGTGCGCCTCTTGTCCTGCAGGAGTATTGATAATCAACTGAATCTGCTCATTTTTGATAGAGTCCAGCACATGCGGTCTGCCTTCATGCAGTTTGAGTACGAGTTCGACATCTAGCCCATGTTCTTTTAGCGTTTTGCAAGTTCCAGCAGTTGCAACGACTTTAAAGCCAAGCTCCATCAACTCTTTGACTGCCGGAACAACTGCTGTTTTTTCACGATCGTTCATCGACACAAACACGGTGCCTTGACGCGGCAAACGCTGACTGGCAGCGAGTTCTGCTTTGGCATAGGCTTTCCCAAAATCAGAATCGATCCCCATAACTTCGCCCGTCGATCGCATTTCTGGACCCAAAATTGTATCGGTTCCAGGGAATTTCTCGAAGGGGAGAACGGCTTCTTTGACTGAGATGTGCTGTGGAATGATTTCCTGCGTAAAGTTCAAATCAGCCAGGGTTTTGCCGGACATGATTCGCGCTGCCATTTTTGCCAGTGGCACCCCGATCGCTTTCGACACAAACGGCACCGTTCGAGAGGCACGCGGATTCGCTTCAATGATATAGACTTGATCCCCTTGCACCGCAAACTGAATGTTCATCAAGCCAACCACTTTCAAGGCTTTCGCAAGTTGAACTGTCCAAGTCCGAATCTGATCGAGAACGGCTGGTTTTAAAGTGACAGGTGGGATCGAACAGGCTGAGTCCCCAGAGTGAATTCCAGCTTGTTCGATGTGTTCCATAATGCCCCCAATCACGACATGACCGGTCTGATCGGTGATTGCATCCACATCGACTTCGATCGCATTTTCGAGAAACCGATCAACCAAAATCGGATGATCCGGCTCCACTTGAACTGCATACGTCATGTACCGTTCTAACTCAGTGTCCGAGTAAACGATCTCCATCGCTCGCCCACCTAAGACGTAGCTTGGGCGCACGACGACCGGATAACCAATCTCACGCGCGACTTTCTTCGCACCGGAATAATCCCGTGCAAGCCCGTTTGCAGGTTGTTGAATGTTCAACTCGCGCAGGATTTGTTCAAAGCGTTCGCGATCTTCAGCCGTGTCGATCGAGTCCGGCGACGTTCCCCAAATTTTGGTCGAAACTGTGCCTTGTTTGAGGAATGCAGCGAGGGGAACCGCTAATTTCAAAGGCGTTTGTCCTCCGAATTGAATAATCACCCCTTCCGGCTGTTCCATTTCGATGATGTTCAACACATCTTCTTTGGTTAGCGGCTCGAAATATAAGCGATCGCTGGTGTCGTAGTCGGTCGAAACGGTTTCAGGGTTGGAATTGACCATAATAGTTTCAAACCCGTCTTCTCGCAACGCAAAAGACGCATGACAACAGCAGTAATCGAACTCGATCCCCTGTCCGATGCGGTTCGGCCCGCCTCCTAAAATCATCACTTTCCGTCGAGTTGAGGGGGCAACCTCATTCTCTGCATCGTAGGTGGAGTAGTAGTAGGGAGTGAAGGCTTCAAATTCAGCTGCGCAAGTATCGACGGTTTTGTAAACCGGAGTCACATTCAAGGATTTGCGGTAAGCCCGAACTTCGTCTTCAGTCGATTTTGTAGCATACGCAATTTGACGATCGCTAAACCCTTGTTGCTTAATCGCAAGCATTTTCTCTTGCGTCAACTCTTTGAGCGTCAACCGCTTCAGGGTTTTCTCAGTTTCAAGCAAGTCAGACAACTTATCGAGAAACCAGGGATCAATGTTCGTCAATTCATAGATTTCATCGTTCTGCATTCCCATCAGCATGGCATGACGCACGGTGAAAATTCGATCGGGATTCGGCGTTCTCAATCCGGCGCGAATTTGTTCTAAGCTCGGCAGTTTTTCCGGCTTATCACAGCCCCAACCTGCGCGACCCGTTTCGAGCGATCGCAACGCTTTTTGGAACGATTCTTGGAAGGTTCGACCCATTGCCATTGCCTCACCCACCGACTTCATTTGCGTCGTCAAATACGGTTGAGATCCTGGGAATTTCTCAAAGGCAAAGCGGGGGATTTTGGTGACGACATAATCGATCGTCGGCTCAAAACTCGCAGGGGTTTTCTTGGTAATGTCATTCGGAATTTCATCCAGGGAATATCCGACAGCGAGTTTGGCTGCCATTTTTGCGATCGGAAATCCTGTCGCTTTAGAAGCCAATGCCGAACTACGAGAAACGCGCGGATTCATTTCAATCACAACGACTTCACCCGTCACCGGATTGACTGCGAATTGAATGTTTGATCCGCCTGTTTCGACTCCAATCTCGCGAATAATTTTGATCGAGGCATCTCTGAGCCGTTGATATTCTTTATCAGTCAAGGTCTGAGCCGGGGCAACGGTGATCGAATCTCCGGTATGAATCCCCATCGGATCTAAGTTTTCGATCGAGCAAATAATCACCACGTTGTCGGCGAGATCGCGCATGACTTCGAGTTCATACTCTTTCCAACCGAGCAGCGATTTTTCGATGAGAATCTGCGAAACCGGACTTGCATCCAGCCCCGACTGAGCAATTTCCTCGAATTCTTGCTGGTTATAGGCGATGCCGCCGCCTGATCCGCCGAGTGTGAACGCAGGACGAATAATCAGGGGATATGATCCAATCTGATGCCCGATCACTTTTGCTTCTTCGAGCGTTTCTGCGAGTCCGGATGGGCAGACCCCGACTCCGATCCGCTCCATTGCTTCTTTGAATAATTTGCGATCTTCCGCCATCTCGATCGCAGGTAACTTTGCTCCGATCAATTCGACGTTATATTTTTCCAACACGCCGCTTTTTGCCAGCGAGACGGCAAGATTGAGCGCAGTCTGACCGCCCATCGTCGGCAATAGTGCATCCGGGCGTTCTTTAATAATGATTTGCTCGACTAACTCAGGAGTCAGGGGTTCAATATAAGTGCGATCGGCGGTTTCGGGATCGGTCATAATTGTCGCCGGATTTGAGTTCACTAGAACCACCTCAAATCCTTCGTCTCGCAGTGCTTTACAGGCTTGAGTCCCAGAGTAATCAAACTCGGAGGCTTGCCCGATGACGATCGGACCGGAACCAATGAGCAAAATTTTGTGCAGATCTTGGCGACGGGGCATAGTAAATTTACGCTCTTCTTTCTAAATCCAAACCATTCTAGAGGCTTTCGATTCGATTTCTGTACTGCCTTTATCTAATCCCAAGGATCAGTGCGCTTTTTCTTGTACCCATGCCATTAATGGACGCAATTGGGCAGGCATATTCGTCTCACTAACTTGGATCGTGTGCGATCGTTCATCAGTTTCGATCGATAACTGATATCCAAACCGATCGGGCTGAGGAGCGCGATCGATGACCGAATTCAGTTGAAAAAAATCTGCGTCTTTGACTAATTGTTCTAGTTCTTGCGCTTCAGACAGGGAAAGATCCTGAGTATCGATGGTTCTCATGATCATTAACCCCGCGAACCCGCCACTCTGCTCTAGCGTGACTTTCATCTTTCCCTCTGAAATTTAAATCACTCCAACGGTTCTCCAAGCATTTTGAACGGCTTGTTGCTCTGTGCTATCTATGCCGTATAACTCAGATGCGATCGTTTCGGTTGCCCGCGCTGCGTCTTGGAAATTCGATGAAGTCCGTAACCGCTCGGTCAAGGCAATGTACCAAATCTTGCCCGCTTTTTCCCAGGCATATCCGCCTAAGGCAGATGCTACTAGGTAGAAGGCGCGATTGGGAATTCCAGAATTGATATGCACTCCGCCATTGTCTGCTGTTCCTTTGTAGAGATTTTTCATCTCTGCAGGCTGGGGATCTTTGCCGAGCACTCGATCGTCATAAGCTGTTCCGGGAGCTTTCATCGATCGCAATGCCTCGCCATTGACTTTAGCAGTCAGCAATCCGGCTCCAATCAGCCAATCAGCCTGATCTGCCGTCTGATTCAAAACTTTCTGCTTGACTAAAACGCCAAATACATCCGAAAAAGACTCATTCAAGGCCCCTGACTGTCCTTGATAAACCAGTCCTGCTTCAGTTTGGGTAATGCCGTGTGTCAATTCATGAGCAATCACATCCAGCGAAATCGTAAAGCGATTAAACAATTCCCCATCGCCATCGCCATAGACCATCTGGCTACCGTTCCAGAAGGCGTTATTGTAGCGCTGCCCGTAATGAACTGTCGAATTGAGGCGCATTCCATAGTCATCGATCGAGTCACGCTCATAGACCTCTTTGAAAAAGTCATAGACGGCTCCTGACCCATCAAATGCCTCGTTAACTGCAACATCGGATACGGCTGGAGATGTTTCTCCCCGTACGATTCTCCCAGGCAACCTTGTTCTATTTGCTGCGTTATAAATTGTTCGACGTTTTTCATTTGCAGCGACAAGGAAAGGCTGGATGGCTGCACCTATGACTTCCCGCCGTCCTCGAAACTGTTCTGAAACCCGAAGATTTTGTAATGCCCAATCGCGCTGAGTCTCAGTTCCATTGATAATGATGCGATCGGTGATATGAGGCGGCACGATGCAACAGATTGTACAAATATGCTGATCTCTACGGCGGCAGCGAGATTGACGACGGTTTCTCATATGTAGATTGCTCCTAGTCTCTTTCAAAGTGAAGAATCTGACTTGCCTGTAGCGCTCATCCACTTTAAATCGCTCTGAGACAGAGTTCGGCTCTAACTACATTTTCTTCAGAAAGTCGCGATCGTAACTTGCTTAAGAGTTGTTTGAGTAAGTTCCGGCGTAGCCGATAAATCCTTTTAGCGTACGATTGATGCGGATTCCAGATCCACCTTCGTGGTGAATCTCAACAGTTTCAGCTGGGTCAAGATTAAATGTCTGTGCGAGCAATAAATTCAGTGTGATGGCTTGAAATGCAACTGTGGCACAGTCGCTCAGATGCCGGGTGATCGTAATTGGGATTCCCGATGGGTCGAATGTGCCAATACAGACTGAAATTGTTGTGTTGTCTTCCATATTTTTAGGAATCTGTGAGTGCTTTGATCCAATTATTCACCTGAGATCGCACTCGATTACCCGAAATCTCAGATTCTGGGATCAAATTCAGCGCCCGGCGATAATCAGCCATCGCGAAATTCCAATCGCCTACTAAATGGTGCGCTCTTCCTCGGGCTGCATAAATGTGGGCTTCCAATATCGAATTGTCGTCGAGATTAATCGACATTAATTCTTTGATTTGCAGAGCGTGTTCAAAATTTTCGATCGCGTCTACGTATAATCCCAAATCCCGAAAGGTAATGCCTTGATTTAACCAAGCTCGAATATTGGTAGGGTCAAGATCGACTGCCATGTCATAATCTGCGATCGCGGCTTCTAATTCTCCTTGAGCCGCATAATAATTGGCGCGATTATTATAAGCCCCTGCGAGTCGAGGATTGAGTTGGATCGCTTTGTTGTAGTCTTCGAGCGCGGCATCTTGATCACCGCATTGAAAATGGACTAAACCTCGATTGTTATAATCCAGCGCATTTTCAGGATTGCGATCGATCAAAATGGTCAATCCCGCGATCGCTTCTACATAATTGCCTTGTCGAGCTTCTGAGAGTGATCGCCGCCGAAGTAGGCGATCTTGAGCAGAAGCGTCAAGCCAAGTCGTTGGACGCGAAGAACGCTGAGCGTTGAACCGGGTAGGATTGGACGATCGACGGCTCGGAGCCGCAGCACGCCCAGAAATGACTGCACGGTTCTTTTGAGTATTTAGGGAACTACCATTTAGAGATGTACGAGCGTTCATGCCATCCTCACATGTCTATGAACTAAAGTTACCGACTCGCTAACTGAATTCTTTCTGCCCTAGTGCCACAAATGAATACGTCTACGGTCAGAGATTGGATGTTCTCAAACAGCAGAGCATAGATTTTCTGCATTTTAGGGGTCAGAACTCACTACACGAGAGTCCGATTCCATTTCTGAAACGAGCCATTTCATAGCCGTCAAAAAAACACCAGAACTTTAGACATCAACAGGAAGGGATAGCGGTTAAAGGTTTCCGTAACTTTGCGGAATCTTCGCACCAGCTTTGCACAGTCTTAAAGTTCCCACTCAGTATTATTTTGTCTCAAATCATCCAGAGTTTTAGTAAGAATACGGAGGCTGTTTTGGATTTTGCAGCGATTCGGCGATCGACACGGCAGCCAACTGTGGGATTTTACAATACGAATGCGAACTCGCAGCGTTGCTTCATACTGTGCAGCCAATGACGACTTCGGACTACTATTGACTTGACTCTATAGTGAACCGCTAAGATATGTTTCACATTTTCTCCAAGCATTTAGTATTCTGAAGTCTGCGACCCTCTTCAATTTTTGATTTTTTCATCGCAGTCCTAATTTCTCTACAATCATGAAATTCTCTGTATTCCACACGCCCGAACTGACCCCAACCCAAAACGCTGCGGATTGTGCGATCGCGATTGATGTTCTTCGAGCCACAAGTACGATCGCAACGGCGCTATCCTCAGGTGCGGATGCTGTGCATGTCTTCAGCGATATGGACAAACTCATGCACCAAAGTGAAGCCCTTCCGCCCGAAAAACGGCTTCGGGCAGGAGAACGGGGCGGCAGTAAAGTCGAGGGCTGTGATTTAGGAAATTCTCCACTTGACTGTACTCCTGAATTAATGACGGGTCGTCATCTGTTCATCAGTACGACGAATGGCACTCGTGCTCTGCAAAAGATTCAAGCTTCGCCAACAGTACTGGCGGCAGCATTAATTAACCGCAAAGCCGTTGTTGATTATTTGGTTGAACATCAGCCGGAAACTGTTTGGATTGTCGGTGCAGGATGGGAAGGGTCTTTTGCGCTAGAAGATACGGTGTGTGCTGGCGCGATCGTCCAAAGTGTGGCTGAGCGACTGGGTTGTTCTCTAGAAGAATTGATTGGCAATGACGAAATGGTTGGTGCAATTTCGCTGTATCAACAGTGGAAAAGTAATCTGCTCGGTTTGATGTACCATGCCAGCCACGGCAAGCGGTTGCTCCGATTGGATTGCCTCGAAGATCTGAAATATTGCGCTTCGTTGGATACGCTCAATGTTCTGCCGATTCAGCGTGAGATTGGCACATTGGTCAAACATGCCGTGGTCGCTCATGCTGCGTAGTATCTCATGAAGATTAGAAAAGATTAAAAATTCTGCTAACCTCCGGTTTGTCGCGCTGGAGGCTTTTTTTTGGAAGCGGGTAGCGAGAATCGAACTCGCAACTAAACCTTGGGAAGGTCTCGTTTTGCCACTAAACTATACCCGCGCTGAATTTCTAAATCATAGCAAAATCAGCACTATCTCAATCTTACAAGAATTGGAAAAATTGAATCGATTGCAATTAAGGACTGATATCGGACTCAATTCCTTGTTTTCAAAAATTCTTAAGATTTGAATCGATTAAGAAGAACGATCGCGAACTCTAAACTCAAGGATTGATGATTCTTAGCACATCGATCGCGAACTCTGGAAATGCCAAAGGATTGAGAGTGCCGCCTTTTGCTCGGAATTCAGTTTCATATTCTCCACCTTCAGGATTTCTCATGACGATCAACTCGTGGGTTTGAATACTGACAATCCAGTACTCCTGAATTCCTGCTTCAGCATAAATCTTTGACTTGATCTCTAAATCTTTCTTTAACGTGGAGTCTGAGTATTCGATTAGCCAGAAGATGTTCTCAGGATAAGGATAATGAGATCTATATTCTCGACGCTCACAGACTGAAATATCTGGCTCAGGCTCACTTCCATTGGGTAAGGTGATCGGCTTGGCATTTCTGACTTTCGCCCGATCGCCCAAAAGCAGGAGGAGATATTCATGTGCCTCGCTGTTAGAATCCGCATGATCAGGGCTTTCTGGAGCCATCTCGATAATCTCTCCACGTAAAAGCTCAACCTTTTTATCGGCTAGGAATCCTTGCTCGATTAACCTGTGGTATTCCTCGATCGTCCATTTCAAGTGGGGGAGAACTATCATAAGGTTCTTTATCAGAGAGACGATGAACTCAGTTACCTAAAATTTTGACACACTCGCAAAGCTTGGATTCGATAGTCTCTTTCATCAACTTTCTTTTCAGTCTCTTTGCCTAATTACGAAATGGCTCAATGCCCAACCGCTAAAGGCTCAGGAAAGCTTGATGCCATATGCTTTTCTAAGGTGCTTTGCGGTAATGCTCCTTGTAAATGGCTCCAAGGCAGAACCCGATCGACTGTCCAACGATCGAAGACATAATCATTCAAATCCGGCAATTGCCCTTTCAATTCCTTAAACGCTCGCCGATAGCTGCCCAAGCTATCCCCGTAATGGCGCGTCAATTCTAAAAGCTTCGACAATCGACGATCGCCGCGCGACAATAGCGCCTGAATCACAGACCAGTTATAGCTTTCAGGTCGAAAATCAATTCCATTCGATCGCAGTTGTTTCTGCAAACTTTGCAAGCGTTTCTCAGCTTGCGGATTCACGCCAAACCACTGAAATGGAGTATGAGACTTGGGCACGAACGTACTGCATCCCAAGGTTAATCGCAATCCAGGCGCAGCTTTTTTCAGCGATCGCATCATTGCGACTGTCTGTTCCACATCCGCAGATTCTTCTCCTGGAATTCCTACCATTCCGTAGAGTTTCAGCGAATTTAGCCCGCCTGCTTTCGCATTCACAGCCGCTTGGACAATCTCATCGGTTTCGAGTTTTTTATTGACAATTTTCCGAACGCGATCGCTCCCACTTTCGACTGCGATCGTGATCGATTTCGCATCATGTTTTACTAACGTTCGTGTTAGCTTTTCTGTCACCGTATTGGTGCGAACAGAAGACAGACTAATTCTCACATCATCAAATTGAGGTTGATTTAGATGATCTAATAAGCTTTCAAATTCGGGATGCTGAGTCACAGATGCGCCGAGTAACCCTAGGCGATTTGTAACTGTTAGCCCTTGCTCGATCGCGGGAATCAATGAATCCTCAACATCTGCAACTCGAAACGGCAAGGTTAAATAACTGGCTAAACAGAAGCGGCACATTTCTGGACAACTGCGCACTACTTCCACCATGAAAATATTTTCCCAAGCGGCTTTCTCAGTCACAACACTCGACGCAGAAAGAGTATTGCCTCGATAAGTCTGTTTCTGAACTTGCGCCGGAATTGTGGCATCGATCGGGGTAATTGATGCGATCGCACCATCAGGACTCTGATAGGTCACTTGGTACATACTCGGCACATAGATGCCTGGAACCCTTGCCAAGTGCTTTAACTGCGTGTCTCGATCGGCATGTCTGACTTCTTGATAAGCATGGACAAATGCATCGAGAAGAATTTCTCCATCGCCTAGCAAAAAGACATCAAAAAATTCTGCATAAGGTTCGGGGTTCGCCGTCAGCACGGGGCCGCCTCCGAATACGATCGGATGAGAATGACTCCGCTCTCGGCTCCAGATCGGAATCTCCAATGATTCCAAAACGCCCAGAATATTTACATAATCTAATTCCCAGGACATTGAGAATCCAAGCAATTCCGGATTCGCAGGCAAAGGCTCATGAATATCCGTAAACAGACGCGCAACATCGAGATCCGATCGCGCTGCAAGGGTTGCCCAAACAACTTGATATCCGAGTGAGGTAATGCCAACACTGTATTCGTTAGGAAAAGCAAAAATAAGCGGAATTGCGTCTGCTTGAGGAGTTGCAGGCGTGAATAAAAGGCGTTCGGATGAGAAAGGAGAAGTCACAGGCTGGGAGCTACGCGAAGAAAATTAGAATGATTACTGACTTCAGCCTAGCACCCAGTCTTTGAATATCGGGTCTAGGATTTATTGATGCGGATGGCAACAACAGTCGTACCAAAGGTATAGGTCGGACCATCTAGCTCGATCGTCGTTCCAACCTTGACCTTTTCACCTCCTAATACAGGAGTGCCATCTACGATTGGGACTTCATTCGTCAACGTCATCAGCATGTCATTCGTTAATGCCAATTCTGGACGCGGATCGGGAAATACCTTCAACGTTCCATCAGGCTGAGGCGTTGCCACTGTCCGAGGCAAAAATCTCAGTTCTTTGAGCTTGACACTGCCAGACGGCTGCTTTCGCACCAGAATGTTCGTCGTATCGCCAACTTTAATAAAGCTTTTAGGATTTGACGCGCTCAGTCCACGTACCACAACATCGACTTCTACAGGCTGTCTTGCGCCTTGTGCTCCTGCCCCTGTGGGTCCGGGATAGACAAAGATTCCAACCACCACCAGTAAAATTACTAGTGCTGCACCCACATCTAGGATGCTGATTTTCCCGAATAATCGACCTTGAGAATCCACAATAGCCATAGTTAAGATGTCTAGATGTCGTGTACGTTGTGTGTTTGCCATGCAACGCCTGTCAAGATTAGCATGACTCGACTCAGCCGTATCAGCAAATTTGTCGAAAATTTGCCTAAACGATGCAACTAAATCGAGTCGCGTTGCGTCCTACTGTTTAGCGCCTCACGCATTTTTCACGCTCTCCTATGATTACAAAAATACTGCGTCGCCGTTGGCTATATCCCGTTTTATCGATCGCGATCGCGGCTGGCATCTGTTTCGGTCAGCCCATGCTCGCACAAGCTATTTCTTGGACTGATCTGCTTCGAGGTGGGATTCAAATCATCCAAGCGAATCAACTGTCTCGATTGTCGGATAGTCAAGAAGTCGATTATGGTCGGCAAATTAATAATCAGTTAACGACTCAAGAAGTCCGACTGGTTAATGATCCGAAACTCACCGCTTATGTCAATGAAATTGGTCAAAGACTCGCAGCCAATAGCGATCGACCGAATATTCCCTATACGTTCCAAGTCGTCGATCAAAAGAGTATTAACGCATTTGCAACGATGGGCGGTTTTGTCTATGTGCATCGCGGTTTGTTGGATGCAGCGGATAATGAAGCTCAAGTCGCCAGCGTCATTGGACACGAAATCGGACATATTGCTGGAAAACATGCGCTCAACCAAATGCGCCAAACAGCAGTGCAGCGAGGGTTATTGGCAGCAGGGGGACTTGATCGTAGTACGATCGCAAATCTAGGGGTACAAGTCGCGCTGCGCTTGCCGAATAGTCGCCGCGATGAGTACGATGCGGATGCGCGAGGAGTTCGCATGATGGGACGGGCAGGATATGCTCAATCTGAAGCAGTCACCTTTATGCGCAAGCTGTTGAATTCTGCTTCACCTCCAACGTTCTTGGCAAATCATCCAGCCACGTCTGATCGCATCACTCGAATGCAACAACTGATTCGCCAAAATCCCGGTTCGGGAACGGCAGGACTTGATCCCGCAAGTTATCGGGCGCGGCTTCGATAGAAGTTTGAAAGTCTGAAAACGCGAGAGTAGCCGTTATACAGTCAATCTGATAAGGGGATAGAGATAGGAGGAAGATCCGAAATAGGATTGCTACTCCCCTCTCTCCATCTCCCTACTTCCCCATTTCCCAGCTTCGCAAAACAAATCCGCTGAACGATTACCGTTTTAAAACCTGCCGCCCTCTAGGCTGAGGTTCGATCTTGGTTGTGACCTCATCAAGCCCCAGTGTCCGCACCTGATTGGTATACATATTTGCCTGATGCACGATCGCATTATCGATATCTAAGGCAGTCAGCCAGCCGCTTTTAGGATGATATGCGCCTGTGTCAATGCCAAGCCATCCTTGCCCCTGAGCGATCGCTCCCGGTACAACGCCTTGAAAAGTAAAAGTGATCGTATGTCCAGTAATAATCACCTTGTCTGAGAAATAAGGTTGAGTCGAGCGATGAAACTCATCGCGAATCCAACAGAATTCAGCATATCCTTGCTGTTCGAGCGGCATTTCAGGATGGACTCCAGCATGAACTAGCCAGACATCCCCCAAATCTAAATAAGTCGGTAATGTGCGAATCCACTGCACATGCTCGACAAGCACGTCCATATCGGTATAACTTGCAACTGTTGCTCGTCCGCCACTTTGAAGCCAAGCCTGCAAAGCAGGTGCATACACTTGCCCATTGGGAAACGCTTCGAGGAGTAAATGCTCGTGATTTCCAAGTAAAGATTGGTAAGGACTGTTTTTAACAAACTCAATGACTTGATAACTTTGTGGACCTCGATCGATTAAATCCCCTAGAAAATAGACCTGATCCGACGCTTCCGGCGCGATGGTATCCAGCAAATTCATCAAGCCATCGTAGTGACCATGAACATCACCGATCACGATTCGACGGGTGGGTTGCTGACTCATGCGATCGTCCTTAGGAAACAGTAAGACTAGAAATTACACAGCAGAAACTGAGCATACGGATCTGAGCGTATGCCACAATTATGCCCTGTCCACTTCTAAAGTTGACTGAAATTTGACTGAAACGCGGATTTTCTATGGGAACTTTATCTTCCTAACGCCTTGATGAATTGTTGCAATCCGGCGAATAAACTTGGTTTTGCCGATTGACCTAATGCTTTGGCAAAAATTTCATCGAGTTTCTCAGAGTCAGGGCGATCGCGCTCCTCAGCAATCAGTTCATAAGTGCCATCAGGCGCATACCAGACTTGCCAAGGGGACGGATAGCAGCGAAAAATTGCGGATTGATCATCCAGCGGACGCAAATAATAACAAGGCTCGATCGTGTCTAAAAATCGCTGTCTCAGTTGCCGTCCTGCATAGCCAATGCCGATTGTTGCGACGTCTTCTAATCTTGGATTGAGCAGAATCACTGGGCGTTCTCCGGCGGCATTGCAAATTTGCTCGACTGGGGGAACTTCCACGGCACTCGGAGAAACAAAGACGTAAAGTTCGTCTTCGGGATCAACTTGTTCTGTAACGGGGGTCGTCTGCCGGGAGCCTGCAACATCTAAGCTGCGGATTTGGTGGGGTAAGTCGCCCCAATCTCGTTTTGCGAGTGCAGCAATCCCGGAGTCTGTGAAAAAGAGTTTCAGCCCTGCACCGCGATCGCGAAACATCGTAATGAATTGCTCTGCGATCGGCATTGGTTTCAACTCTGGAAACACGAGTTCGACTTGTAACCGGGTATAACCCGCTTCTAGAGCCGCTTGGGTAGCAATTTGGGCTTGCGCGATCGCATCTTCTAAGGTATCTGGCAATTCAGGCATAACGATTTTTTTAAACTGCAAAGTCTTATCGTACAATTCGGTCTAGTCTTAATTCTATCGGGAGCCGCAACGGATGCTGACTTCGACACGGGAACTCTTGGAAACGGCTCGCCGAAATATTTTTGCGATCGGAGCGTTCAATGTTTACAATCTCGAAGGCGTAAAAGCAGTGATCAACGCCGCAGAGATCAGCCGCAGTCCTGCCATGCTGCAATTACATCCAAGCGCTTTGAAATACGGCAGTTCTCCTCTAGTTGCTCTGTGCTTAGAAGCCGCAGAAGCTGCAACTGTGCCCATTTCAGTACATCTCGATCACAGTACTTCCGTGAAAGATATCGATCGGGTTTTGCAAGACGGTGTGCGCTCAATTATGGCGGATGGCTCGCCGCTTCCCTATGAGCAAAATCTAGAATTTACGCGCCATATGACGCGATTGGCTCATTCTTATCATGCGATCGTCGAAGCGGAGATTGGACGAATCAGCGGCACAGAAGACGGATTAACGATCGCTGAAAAAGAAGCAAAAATGACGGATCCTCAGCAAGCTGTCGAATTTGTCAAAGCGACGAATGTCGATGCTTTGGCAGTGACGATCGGGAATGTTCACGGGGAATATAAAAGTCCTCCCCGTTTAGATTTTCCGCGCTTAGAACAGATTCGGATGTTACTCGACATTCCTCTTGTTTTGCATGGTGCATCTGGGTTGCCTGCCGAGATGATCGCGCGCTCGATTCAGCTTGGGGTGTGTAAGTTTAATGTCAATACCGAAGTCCGGCAGGCGTATATGCAGGCACTCAAAGATGAGATTTGTGGGCAGCAGGAGAAGGACTTACTAGAAGTGACCGGGGAAGCGATCGCAGCTATGCAAGATGTGATTCTTGAGAAACTAGAATTATTTGGCTCTGTCGGTAAAGCTCATCTCCACGAGACTCCCTATGCTACGGTTTTGGCAGCAGCAGCCCACAGAAATTAATATTAATTGCCGTACAGACCGGATAAAGATTGACGCAATGGAGTCATCGAATCGACCGATCTCGCTTGCGAGTCAAAATTTGGTAGAGGCAAAAGAGCGGCAATGGTTCCCGTGATTGAGAGGAGCGCGAATAGCCGGATCAGCATCCGCCGATCAAAACGATGATGCATCATGAGCTTGCTGCGTAAACAACTTACAGGTTTTGCCTGTAAGTGTACCGTGCGATCTCGATCGTGAAAATTCGCTAAAAAAGGACAAATTATCAGCTTCGATCAACATTTGGAGCTAATGTGGTAGTCCTAAATCAGGTGGGGAGTGGGGAGTAGTTCTTTTGGTAGTTCCCTACTCCCTACCCCCTACTCCCCACTCTCTTGAGCAGTTACAACTCAACAAGATCGACATCGTTTGTCGTCGAAACCAGATCGCGATTACTAAGCAACCAATGATTGGCAAATTTGCCCTTCGAGTTCTTTTTCTCGCAGTTGCATCGCTTGAATCGATTGCACCAGGATTTCTCGATTGTTCAAGCCTTGTTCGCTCAGTTTGATCCAGCGTTGTGCCTCATTGCCTTCGCGGAGAATCTTCTTCACAGGCAGCAAGAAACAACTAAAGCCTGCTTTTTTCGCGATCGCAAACGTCTCAGCATACAGTTGCTCAATCCATTCACGCGCCAAAATCGGCTGTCCGTCTTGCCAATGTCTCAACTCTGCATCCAAACTGGATTTAGCTGCTGCTGCCTCATTCTCATTGGCAATTTCAACTAAATCTTCTGCATTCAACTTGCTCTGCTGCAACGGATCAAGACTGGGATCTGCAATCAATTGCTGCAGCCGAGCTTCTAACAATGCAGTCACTGCCAGCAACGCGATCGGATCAGAGACTAAATCACAAATTCTCAATTCTAAGCGATTCAAATTGTAAGGACGGCGATCACCGTTCGGACGCACCGCAGACCAGAGATGACGCACATTTTGCATCGTGCCGATCGCAATTTGCTCCTCTGTCCACCGAATAAAGTGAGCATGGCTTTCAAAGATTGGCACATGAGCAGGCGTTTTCGGAAACAGTCCCCAGCGCGTGGAATGATACCCCGTCATTTCGCCATTAAACCAAGGCGATGCAGCACTCAAGGCTAAATACAACGGCGCTTCCATTCTCACTAAGCGACACGCTCGCATCAATACTTCAGGATCACTGATGCCAATATTAATATGTACACTTGCAGTAACAACTTTTGTACCGTAAGTCTTCTCAATATAATCATGATAAGGATTGGCTGGATCAGATCGCCAAAACCGATCGCCCTGTCCTGCTAAGGGCAATGTACTTCCTGGAATTAAGGTGTAATCACCTTTTGACTTTAAAAATTGACGTAACCGCAGCCGAGGCGTGACCAAATCACACAGCGATCGCTCATATCGAAAACAAGGCGGGGTCGTGTATTCAACATTGCGGCTATCGGGTTCTCGGACAAACCCATCTAACGCCGCAACAATCTCATCAGACATCCCGACGACATCTCCTTGAGGTGTGCCGGTATAGACCTCAATTTCAAACCCTTTTGATAACATCACTGACTCCCAACTGGCTGTCGTCTCTTCTAGTATCCGAGAAAACCGATCATCTGCCACCGTCTGAAGAAATGCGATCGCACTCTTCTTACAAAAATCGATCAATCCTTCATATTTCTGGTGCATCGCTTTCCGAAATCTTGCGGTATATTTCAGTAGCCAATCCTGGGGAACTTGCATCTATCCAGGCTGGTCATTTTCGATTAGATACAAGGTCAATCCTGGCATTCACCCCCTTCCCTGTATAGAGAACATATGACACGTCTAGGCACTTCTAAAATTCTTGCGATCGCGCCCTTGGGCTTGATTTCCTTACTCTGGCTCGGTGGACAAACGGCGCTGAAAGCCCAAGTTACCCCACCTCCAGAAACGCTAACCGTTCCGCTCAACACTGTGGGGACGACAATCTTATACGTTAACCCTGCCAGAGGAACGGATCAAACCACTGCCGGGCGGACAGAGGCAGTTCCCTTCAAAACGCTGAAATTTGCCCTCGATCAAGCGACCGCAGGCACGATCGTTCAATTGGCTCCTGGAACTTACAATCTTCAATCTGGCGAAGTCTTTCCCTTGATTGTTAAAGCAGGGGTAACGGTTCGAGGAGATGAAGCAACCAAAGGTCAATCCACGATCATTCAAGGAGGGGGCGATATTATCAGTCGCTCTTTCGCAAAACAAAATGTATCGATGTGGTTGGCACAAGGGAGCCAGGTTCGCGGGGTGACGGTAACAAATGAAAACTCGCGTGGAACCGGAATTTGGGTAGAGGAAGGTAGCCCCACGATCTCAAACAACACGTTTGCCAATAGCGTTCGTGAAGGGGTCTTTATTACTGGGAATGCCAGCCCAACTGTAACGGACAATGTTTTTGTTAAAAACCAAGGCAATGGAATCTCGATTACGAGAGCTGCGAGCGGTCAAGTGAAGAACAATTCCTTTACTGAAACGGGATTTGGGCTTGCGATTAATGGAACAGCAACGGCGCTGATTGAAGGCAATCAGATCGTCAAAAACCGGGGTGGATTTGTGATTGGTGATTCTGCAAAACCCGTGCTCCGAGGCAATATGATTGCGGATAGTAGCGAAGATGGCATTGTAGTTCTTAGTAGTGCTCAGCCTGATTTAGGTACACCGGAAAGCCTTGGCAATAATACGATCCGCAATAGTAAAGGGCGCGATATTAACAATACGACTCAGAATGTTCTCACTGCGATCGGGAATCAGCTGGATCAGAAAAAGATTGCAGGTCTGATTAATTTTGCTCCTGGTGGCGCAATCGCTTTTTCTGATGTACAAGGACATTGGGCGCAGCAGTATGTCCAAGCTTTAGCATCAAGGGGGATTATTACGGGCTTTCCAGATGGCACATTCAAACCGAATGATCCGGTCACGCGTGCTCAGTTTGCCGCGATCGTGCTGAAAGCGTTTGCCCCTGCTCCCAAGAATGCCGCAGTCAACTTCTCAGATGTTTCTAGCAGATATTGGGGCTTTGCTGCGATTCAGTCGGCTGCGCGCGGTGGGTTTATGGCAGGATTTCCGGGTGGGACGTTCCGACCTGAACAACGGATTCCGAAGGTTCAGTCCTTAGTGGCTTTGTCGAATGGATTAGAGTTTGGAGCGGGTGATCCGTCGCTCCTGTCTCGCTTCCAAGATGCAGCTTCGATTCCAACTTGGGCAAGAAGTCCGATCGCGGCGGCAACTCAACGTCAAATCGTGGTGAACTATCCGACGGTCGGACAATTTAATCCCAATCGGGATGCAACTCGCGCAGAAGTTGCTGCATTTATCTATCAGGCGTTAGTGAGCGCAGGTAAGGCTGAAGCGATTTCTTCTCCCTACGTGGTGGGTGTTGCCCGTTAGATTTGAGTTCTGGCTATTTTGATGAACGATTCTCGAATCGAAAGAGCCAGACCATCAATGCAATTACGCCCAGTTGCAGGGCAAGATTTGGAAGTGCCGTTTCCAGATCTCGTCCTGCCAGCGTTTGGGCGAGAAAGACGAAAGCTCCAATCGCGCCTGAGCCACCAAATGCAATGTAGATAAATTTCCGCAATCCTCGATAAGGTGCAGCGGCTTCGGCTTTGAGCCGCGCATATTTTTCGGGATCGGATTGTCTCAGACGTTCGGATTGCTGGCTCATACAATAAGGGAGGATTTTTGTCGATCGTGACATGAGATGGAATTTTCTGCAATTTCTGTTTCAGAAACGAACGATTATCTGTTATACTGCATGAGGCCTTTTGCCGATGTAGCACAGTGGTAGTGCATTCGATTCGTAATCGAAAGGTCATGGGTTCAAATCCCATCATCGGCTTCCTAAGTAGATTGTTGAGCGACACATTATTTGACTGTGGCGACACATTATTTGTCAAAATAAAGATTGGACATTTAATTTGTCGTCTCAGTCCAGCACTTTATTCAGTTATTCAGCATTGCGCGATGTATTACGAATCGAATGCACCTTTCAACCCTCTCTGAAAGTTAGTTATTGAATAAGTTCAATAATTTCTGGAAGTCTTGGCGGAAACTCTGCAACCTACCCACATCTAAAATTTAAGAGGGCGATTGCGACGCAGACGAGCTAGTGATATTCAGTTGGATGCGGTTCTTCAACCCACCCATGTCTGGAGGGCGATTGCGACCACGAGCATGGATGCGACCGATTGCTGGAGCGGAACTTTCAACCCACCCATGTCTAGGAGGGCGATTGCGACGAGTTGGGCACGCTGAAATATCAGAAATTGATTGATCTTTCAACCCACCCATGTTCTAGGAGGGCGATTGCGACCTTCCTCAAGCGGAATTTGCTGATTAGGTTCAAGAATCCTTTCAACCCACCCATGTTCTAGGAGGGCGATTGCGACTCATCATGAGACTCATGAGACACAAAGCCCCCCTTGAATTTCAACCCACCCATGTTCTAGGAGGGCGATTGCGACTCCAGTGATTTGCACTAACCCGCGCCCTTTGTAGCGAACTTGAATTTCAACCCACCCATGTTCTAGGAGGGCGATTGCGACTCCCGCCGCCAAGAATTTCATTCGCGGCGATAAGTGGCAATTTCAACCCACCCATGTTCTAGGAGGGCGATTGCGACTCCTAGCGCCTAGAATCCTTTTGTTTAACAGCTTCTAAACTCTACTTTGGCGAACCTCTTATCCAAGTTCGATAAAGTAGTTCCTTGAAGCGTTGTCTAAATAGCACAGATTCGTACAACTCAATCGGGAAGAGGATTCAGCAATTTGGCGAACCTCCTAGGGATTTTGTCCTCGCTTTGGTTTGCCAAAAAATTGGAGAGGGTTCCTCCTTGCTCGGAGGCGATTCGGTAGCCGCCACAAGTGCATATCTGTACCACACTGTTGCCAGGGGTAGAGCGTTGCCTATCGTAATCGGGAGCGCACCTATGCTATACCTGAAGAACAGATATTCGTCAGATATGACTTCCCACCTACATACAGCTTTAACTGTGAGATGGCGACTCGAAGGCAGACAGCTACCAGGGTCGGAAAGCACGATCGTTTGACAACGATCAAACTGACCCACATTGTTCACAGTTCAGCGACTCAAAGAGCTTGAACTGCGGCGCTGTTAGTTTACATATTAACTTGTCTAGGTTCGGACGTACTAAAAACTTGGGTTAAGTTTTGGTGAGAGCACGGGAGTGATAAAGCCTAAAAATCTCATCTTATAAGAGCTTTAGCGAATCGATAGTTGTGACAAATAATGTGTCGAAGTAGTCAATTAATTTGCCGCTCAACAGATCACCTCAGCCAAAAGTATCGTGTCGAAATCGAGAAACGGACTTATTTCAGTGATGACGATGAAAGTTTGCTGGTCGGCATTCCTGATGTGGCAGTCGTGACAAGCAAAGTGGAGCCTATTTCCTCAACGGTTCAGTCTTCGCTATCTGTCTTGCCCGAAAGAGTGACCGTTCCCATTCTTGAAGAAGTGAACGAGCGGTATCTAGAGATTCGTGAGGTAGCAACGGGAACCGTCGTCACCGTTTTGGAGATTCTATCTCCAAAAAACAAGCGGATTGGGGAGGGAAGAATTGCCTATGAACGCAAACGAAATCAGGTGTTGGCGAGTGCGACGAATCTCGTTGAGATTGATTTACTCCGAGGAGGCAAAGCGTTTCCGATCGCGAGTCAACATCTTGGAGACTATCGAATTCTGATCTGTCGAGGTCATGAGCGTCCAAGAGGTGATTTGTACGCTTTCGGATTGCGTCAACCGATTCCAATCATTCCGATTCCGATCGTACCAGGTGAAGCGGAGCCAATGCTCAACCTACAAGCTTTACTGCATCGGGTGTATGACAAGGGACGGTATCAGTTAGCTATCGACTATACTCGTCAACTTCAGCCCAAACTGTCTGAATCAGACTGTCAGTGGGTAGAGACATTACTAAGATGCTAATGTGCTCACGATCGCATGAACTCTGTATGGACGAGTGAACTAAGAACAGTGCCAGAGGAGCAATTTGTTGTTTTACGAATATCAGCGAATCGGCAGGATTGGTTTCAGATTGGCAATCTACTGCAACTGACATTTGGTAAACTTTTACTTCTTGAAGTCAGTTGTTTAGTCTTTCAGGTTCGCATCATGAAGTTGTACGATCGCTTGATTCAAACCCAACGTCAACGCATTAGCGATGGTGCGATCGTGCCCATTTTAGACGGCTGTAACGCGCCTCGGCAACTGGTTTTGATTTGGTCGCAGTTGGGCGATTTCGATAACCTCGAATATGCTTGGTGGTTGAAGCGAGAGGCGGAAGTGCTGAGATCGACAGAAGTTGCAGTTCGAGCAGTGGGCATTGGAGATCGTGCTTCCGGCGAGAAATTCTGCGAATACACAGGTTTTCCTCCCGATTGTCTGTTTGTAGACCCTACTGCTGAACTCCACCAACAGCTTGAATTGTATTCGGGACTCTCGCTCAAGTTGCCATTGCTTTCGACAGAACAGAATGCCTGGTTCAATCTCCTGCTTATGTGTGCAGGCATTGGGAGTCCTGGAACTTTAACAGAAGTATTTCGGGGATATCGCGGAGATCGTACTGCACCACAGTTGATTGGCGATGATGAGACTGTAAAAGCTGCACCACTTCCGCCACTCAAAGGTTCTACTTTCCGGTGGGCAGGGGGTAGCGGTTTTCAACGTCCGTTTGAACTAGCAACCTTGCGACTTCGTAATATGACGGAAGTGCTGAGTCATTGGAAGACCTATGTGCCAAATTCTGCTTATCTGACTCAACGCGGGGCAACGTTCTTGTTTAATGCTCAAGGTGAGTTGTTGTATGAGCACCGCGATCGCGCAATTCTGGGTTTTGCGGCTCAGATGAATCAACCGCTCGCTTTTTTGGAGGAACTCAGTGAGTAAAGAAGAGGCACTTGCCAGGGTAGAAGCTGTATTTAATGCTGCATCAGATTACTTTGATGCGCCAGCGTTGTCGTTTTGGAATCGTTTTGGACAACAGACGATTAATCACCTTGCATTGCGACCAGGCGATCGTGTTTTGGATGTATGTTGTGGGTCTGGTGCTTCTGCGATTCCTGCGGCAGTTCGTGTGGGTTCGACAGGGCAAGTTTTGGGCATTGATATTGCAGAATCGCTCTTGCAATTAGCGCGTGACAAAGCCCAACAACAAGGATTGGAAAATATCAAATTTCAGGCTGGAGATTTTGAGACGTTGGGATTCCCGGATGAAAGTTTTGATGCGATCGTGTGTGTATTCGGAATCTTCTTTGTTCCAGATATGCAGGCGGCTGTTCGAGAGCTTTGGCGGATGCTGCGTCCAGGTGGAAAACTTGCGATTACTTCTTGGGGAGAGCGAGTGTTTGAGCCTGCGAATCGAGTGTTTTGGGATGCGATTGCAGTGGAACGCCCGGAATTAGTCAAGTCCTTCACGCCGTGGGATCGAATTCGTTGCCCTGATTTGCTCAGAGGTCTACTAGAAGAAAGTGGTGTAACTCAGATTGAGGTGTTCACTGAAATGGGAACCCACAATTTAACGACACTTGAAGATTGGTGGACGATGTGTTTGGGTGGGGGCTACCGAGGGACGATCGATCAACTCGATCCAGCTGCTAAGGAACGAGTGCGACAAGCCAATCTGAATTTTTTACAAACTTATCAGGTTCATGCATTAGAAGTTGATGTTCTGTATGCGATCGCGCAGAAATAAGAAGTTTAATTGATTCGACTCATTTCGGAACTGGTTCATTTCCATTGATTGCATACATCACGCATTGCATCGATCATGCCTCGGACGGCTTCTTTTCCGCCGAGATGTACGATCACTGGGTACAGTGTGGCGAGGTCTTGCATGAGGTCAGCGCGGGTTCGATGGGCGAGGGGATGGAGATGAGATTGCCAGTTGCTGAGTGAGAGGATGGCAAGGGGAAGACGGGGAAGATAGATACTAAGAAGTTCAGCACAGGAAGGCTTGTGAGCAATGCTATAGATAATAGTGTAAGTTTGGGGCAGGAATGATTCAGGTAGTTGTTGAGCTAACTCAGTCAATATCTTCACTTGATCGGATTCATCTTCCATCAACTGTATGAGCAAAAGTATCTCTAAAAAGTATGTAGAGTCGATCTGGGCGAGATTCATCAATGCGAGTATCTGCTCATACAAACTCCAAACATCTGAGCAAAACGATGCCATCAGCGGATTTTGTGCTAGTAGATCTGGTTCAGAGGTTTCCTGAATCATCCGCAACGCTGACAAAGCTTCTGAAAAGTAAGAAGAGTCAATTTTCGCTAACTCGATCAATAGCTTTGTTCGACTAGATTTATCCTGAATTGACCGTGCAACTGACAAAGCTTCTGAAAAGTAAGAAGAGTCAATTTTGGCTAATGTAACTAATACTGCTGCCCATTCAGGCGTATTTGTAATGAGTAATTTCTCTACTTGACTGGATTTATTTTGAATCGACTGCAAGAATGACAACAGGTGAGCACGGAACGCTGAATTAATTTTAGCTAAATGAAACCACATCCCCGGACGACTGTACTCATACTGGATTAACTCTATTGATTCTACGGCTGCCAATAATTTAGGAGAATCTACAGCCTCATTTTCTGCTAACGCAATTAACACCCTTGCCCGACTAATCTCGTCCTGAAACGACCCTGTGACTGCCAGCAACTGAGCAAAATTCACAGCGTCATTTGTCGCTAACTTTATTAGTACTCTTGCTCGATCAGATTCATCGTGAATCAACTCTGCGGCTGACAATGCTTCTGAAGAATACGTAGAGTCGAGTTGTGCCAAGTCACAAAGCATCGCAGCACGTCTGTAATCATCCTGAATTAAGCGTGCAGCATTTAATGCCTCTAAAAAGTACGCACTATTATTTTTTACTAATTCTAAAAAAACTCTGCCTTTCTCTCAACATTACGAATAGTCCTAGCAACCCTGCTCCTTACAGTGAAGACTTGCGCCGCAAAGCCGTTGCTGCGGTCAAGCGCGGAGAACAGAAAACCGATGTCAGTAAGATGTTCCATATCAGTCGCAATACGCTCGACCTCTGGGTCAAACGCGAACAGGAGACCGGAGACTGCCAAGCGATTACGAACTTCCAGCAAGGCTGTCGGCATAACATCACGGATTGGGAACGCTTTGAAGCCTTTGTTGTCCAGCATAACGGCAAGACACAAGCAGAAATGGCAAAGTTATGGGGCGACGGGGTGACGCAGCAAAATATGAGTGCAGCGATCAACAAGCTGGGCATGAGTCGAAAAAAAAGACGTACGGCTATCGCGAACGGGATGAACTCAAGCGGGTTGAGTTCGAGGAACGATTAAAGACCAAAATGGATACTGAACTTGTTTACGTTGATGAAGCAGGCATCGACAATCGGGACGAGTATCCCTATGGCTAAAGCAAGCTTGGGCAACGCTGTGATGCCCTCAAGTCTGGTAAGCGCACTGAGCACATCAGTTGGATTGCCGCGCTCAAGCAAGGCAAGTTATTTGCGCCAATGACGTTTTCTGGCTCATGCAACCGAGACTTGTTTGAGGTGTGGCTAGAGACCTGTCTACTACCAAAACTGCAACCGGGCAGTGTGATTATCATTGACAATGCCAGTTTCCATCGCTCCCAAGCCATGGATGAAATTGTGGCGCAAGCTGAGTGTGAACTCTGGTATCTACCGCCCTATTCACCAGACTTGAACAAAATCGAGCGATGGTGGTTTGTGCTGAAGAATTGGATGCGGCAACGCTGGGATGAATTTGAGACCTTTCGCGACTGTGTCGATGTCGCTTTTAGAGATAGTCCTAACGTACTTAGGTCGGGCTATACTGTCCAACCTCAGCGGAACTTGCGGGGAGACATCCCAGGATCTTAATCTACACACCAGACTGATTCGTCTTCGCCGCGAACAGATTCTCTGGGATGTTTGAACTGTATTCGACTTCTCTCTCAACATACAAGCCGATAATTCCATTCGCCCGGGCAAAACAATGATTCACCTGAGTATGCCGTAATGATTCGGGACGCAATGCAACGATTTGCCTAGGCAACATGCAACACAACGATTGACACACATCCGATCGCAAATCAATGTTTATTTTGATCGCTAAACATTCCCCCGCTTCCACTCACTAAAGCCTTTTCCTAAAATCACAAACAGTACTAGAGTTCCTTGAATCACTCCCGCAAGAGACGATTCTAAATTCAAATCGAGCGGCAACTGCAAGCTGCCAATGTTCAGCGCACTGAAAAAGAACGCGATCGGCAAAAGTAACCAAGCATTCATTCCCGCCAACATTGCGACTAATAACGCTAAATATCCCAATCCGCTTGAAATGTTGGGAATCAAGCGATGAAAGACAGCCACAACTTGCAACGCTCCCGCAACGCCTGCAAACGCACCACAGATTGCAAATGAACTGAGTAATTGTCGAATCGATGGAATGCCGAGAACATAAGCTGCTCTGAGATTTTGCCCAACGGCTCGAAGCTTTAAACCGAAATGTGTACCGCTGAGAACGACGATCGTTAATGCGATCGCAATCAGCGCGATCAAAACCGAAATTGGGCTTGCATCTGTATTACCAAACGTCGGCAACCACAGCGATTCTGGAAATTGTTCTGTGCCGCTCATCGATGCAACACCCGGACGTTTCCAAGGTCCAAACACCAAATACAAAGCAATCCCATCGGCAAGAAAGTTCAAGCCTAAGCCTGCAAAAATTTCATTGATGCGTCCATAAATATTGAGAACGCCTGCGAGTAATCCCCACAACATTCCACCCATTCCGCCAGCCACAATCGCAAGAAAAAGTGTCAGAGCAGGAGGCAAAGAATCTTGCCCTAATCGCAGTATCAAGGTTGCAGCAATCCCACCGAAAGCAATTTGTCCTTCAATGCCTAAGTTGTATAAGCCAGTTGTGAAAGTGAATAGTAATCCACAAGAAGCGATGAGCAATGGACAAAGTGTAGAAATCACACGGGCGAACTGTCCAGGCGTACCAAATGCCCCGGATGCAATTTCAGAAATGACCGCGATCGGGGAAGCCCCTGCTAACACGATAATGATTGCAACAAAGATCAAAGCAAGCACGATCGCACCAGCTTGATAGTAAAGTGTTTTACTCAAAGCGTCCCCCAATCATCTGTCCAAGCTTTTCGACTGTGAGTTCTGATGCTGCAATCGGCTCTGAAACTTCTCCACCACTGAAGACTAAAACGCGATCGCTATACTGCATGATTTCATCCAAATCTGAAGACATAAATAAAATCGTGGTGCCAGTTTGACATCGAGCAATTAACTGCTGCCAAACCCACAAGGTTGATTCAATATCTAATCCGCGCGTCGGATGCTCCATTAACAATAAATTTAATGGAACAGGTAACAATGCAAGCTGTGTCCGTTGTTGATTTCCGCCAGACAGTCGTTCAACATGAGAATGGGGCTTGCCTCGAATGTTGAACATTGCGATCGCTTCGAGTGCTGTCTGATGCGTTGCTTTCCAATCAATGAATGGCGACTGATTCGGCTGACGTAAAATCACATGCTCATGGATCGACAAGCCTCGAATTAAGCCATCTTTCAGCCGATCCGCAGGCGAATAGCCAATTCCATGTTTGAGATACGCTGGATACGGTTTTTGAGTCATATCAAGCGCATCAATCTCGATCCTGCCTGCTGAAGCTCGCATTAATCCAACACAGAGTAAGAGTAGTAATTGCTGTCCGCTGCCTTCGAGTCCTGCAAGCCCGATCACTTCACCTTTATAGGCGGTCAAAGTATCGACTTTCAAAGTTAAGCGATCGTCTTTGACCACAATGCCGTCGAGTTCCAACATTGGTTCAGATTGCTGAGTACTCGGCTTGATCGGTAAAGCAAGTTCTTTCCCAAAGATCAGATCAATCAGCACTGAATCTGGACAAGGAATTTCCACATGACCAACGACCTGCCCTGCCCGCATTACAGTAACGCGATCGCATAACTCCTCTACATCCTCAAGCTTGTGCGACACGAAGATCACAGATTTTCCTTCAGCCGCTAATCGTCGTGCTGCTTCAAACAATGCCGTCTTTTGAGACGCAGAAATTCCGGTCGTCGGTTCATCGAGAATTAGGGTCTTCACACCGAGAGACAACAATCGAATGATTTCCAACTGTTGGCGTTCTCCAACGGTTAGATCAGCAACACGAACATCCGGATTGAGTGAGAAATTAAAAGTTTCGCTCAGACGAAGAAATTCTTGCCGAGCACGATCGAGATTCACGAACTTCAAACCCGAGAATAATCCTTTCGCCAGCACTTCGCCTCGACCGACCACAAAGTTATCCAGCACCGAAAGGGGTGGAAAGTCGAGCGGATCTTGATGCAGCATCCCAACGCCAGAGCGAATCGCATCAGCAGGCGTTTTAATGTTAGCTGCTTCACCATCGAAGAGGACTGAGCCAGAATCGCGCGAGATGAAACCACTGAGAACTTTGACGATCGTGCTTTTTCCCGCACCATTCTCTCCGAGCAAGCCATGAATACTTCCTGCTTGAACAGTCATCGAAACCTGATCATTTGCCAGGACTTGCCCAAAGCGCTTTGTAATCTGTTGGAGTTCGATTTGCATAGTTCAACCCACTCTGTAACGCGAGAACTCCAAGTTTCTAAAAAACTCGGAGTTCTGAAGAATTTAGCTATTTACTGGGTCCATCCATTCCAGCTAACAACTGTGGCATGTACCAAATTTGTTGTTCTGTTGCAGTCTCTCCGGCTTTGACAAAGTCTGTTCCATCTTGAAACTTGATCGGTCCTTTGTAGAGATTAATGCTGCCACTGCTCATTCCTTTGACAAACTCATCCAGGAATTTTTGATTCTCACCTAACGCCTGACCTGGATTAAACCCGATCATTCCAGCAGTGGGATTGGTGAGGTTTTGCCAGTCAGGACCAGACCAGACAAATTCGCTCGTGTACTTGCCATCTTTTGCTTTCTGCAAAGCATCTGCATAAGGAATTGACCAATTGTAAAACGGTACACCCAAACAAATGCTAGGAGCTAGCGAACAGCCCGTTGGTAAGTCATAGTGAACGTATTTTACTTTCTTCCCAGCTTCTGCTGCTTTTTTTCCTTGTACTGCTGCTTCTGGCGTATCAATGCCACTCATCACGACATCAAAGCCCCCATTGTAGTAGTCATCAGCAACCTTGGTCGGATCAAGCGTTTTACCTGGAATATTGAACCAGAATCCAATCCAAGTCACTTTGAACGTCAACTCTGATGCCGGACGCTTTCGATAGGTCTCCCAGCAGTATTTTGCGCCGAGAAAAGCAGCAGAACTATATCGCCGAGTTTCATCATTGATCAAGGGACCTAAATACCCAATTTTTCCCGTTTCAGTTCCCAAGGCGGCAGTACATCCGGCAATCATCTTCCCGTACTCCATCCGTCCCATGATATTGCCGAGATTGGCTTGGTTTTTGAAATTCTTGCCGTCTTTCCAAGCATAATCCCCAGAGGCATGAATCACAGTCACATTGGTATGTTTCTTGGCAGTCTCCAAGGCATCATCTTTAAAGTCATCCGAGTTAAAGATAATGAATTTTGCGCCTTTGGCAATCAAGTCATCTGCGACTTGAGAACCTTTAACGTTGGGACGATCGCCAGGGTTCACCTTGTCTACGTACTCTAATTTTGTACCCGCAACTTTTTGAATTGCACTTTGAATGCCCTCAAAGTGTACCTGGTTCCAGCCTGCATCGTTTTTTGGACCCACTAAAACCATGCCAACGACGTAATCTCCACTGCCAGCAGCAGGGGAGCCTGCAGAGTTAGGAGTGCTCCCACCTCCGCAGGCTCCCACGATCGAGCCAAGAACAACGGTCAGTCCGATCTGACCGAGAAATTTCGATACCTTCGATATCTTTGTCATATTTTGCAGAACGCCAAGTAGGTGAGGTGTGGGAGCGAATTCAAGATCGAATTATCACGAATCCAGAACGCAGCAAAATGTATTGCAAGCCACATCAAACTATCAAGAATTGTTAGGATTCGTAGAAAATTCTGATTTTTTTAATTCCTCGATTGCGTTCTGACATCTCGAAGGGGAATCAACAGAAAATCTCAGCAGGACTTCTCCGCTCAGAAATCTTCTAATAGCCATTCTGAAGCGCGATCGCCCAAATCGATCGGAATACTGACTGCCTTGCCCTGCCTTGGACGTTCACGAGTTTTTGCAATATAAGACTGCACCTGTTCGATCGCGCCCCATCCTGCCAAATACGTCGCCACCTGATCCAAATGCTCCAAATATTCCGCCTCAGACAGCGGGAACGACAACTGCTCCAAATATTTCCACATAATCTGAACAAAGAACTTCCCTTGGGTACGGCGCACCTGGATATCGTAGGAGCGCCCCCACTTCTGGAGCAGAATTTGTTGAAGATCTCGTCCTGTCATCATGGCGATCGCAAAATTTGTAACATTTCGTAAATCAATTCCACAGTCTCGTATCGATAATCTGAATGTCAAGAAATGTATAATAAATCTTAGAAAAGCTACAGACAGCCGACTCTAAGGGATTTCTGGACATCCGATTGGACAAACTTGAAGTGCCCTAGATCGTCATTCGCTCGTCATTGTGTAGCCCTCTCCATGTAAATTGATTTAAACACAGAGCTTTCAAATCAGTTCTGCGCGAAATCTTTTGTCATCCATCTCATTTCCGCAATCCCTAGAGAAGAAGTCATGGCTCAATTATCCGAATCTTCTGATGTCCCAAGCATGGGTCGTCGCCAATTTATGAACGCCTTGATGTTTGGCTCTGAAGCGTTGGTCGCGCTCGGTGCTTTATATCCAGTCGTGAAATACTTTATTCCGCCGTCGGCTGGTGGCGCTTCGGGAGGTGTCACGGCAAAAGACGCGCTTGGCAACGATATTCTTGTCAGCGAATATACAAAATCCCATCCCGCCGGCGATCGTTCTCTCGCTCAAGGCTTGAAAGGTGATCCGACTTACGTTGTGGTCACAAATGATGGCATTGAGAGCTATGGCATTAACGCGGTGTGTACTCACCTCGGTTGTGTCGTGCCTTGGAACGCAAATGAAAACAAATTTATGTGTCCGTGCCACGGTTCGCAGTATGACAGCACTGGCAAGGTCGTTCGTGGCCCCGCTCCTCTGTCTTTGGCATTGGTTCATGCCAGCGTTGAGAACGACAAGATCTCCTTTACGCCTTGGACTGAAACCGATTTCCGTACAGGCGACGATCCTTGGTGGGCTTAAGCCGCTGACTTTGAACCATTGCACAACATAGTGAACAGAGATGAGAAGTAGTTTTCTAAGAAAAGCGATCGTGACGATCGCGGCGATCGCAACGTTACTCGCAGGCAGCTTTGCTTTGCCTCAAGCAGCTTCTGCATACCCGATTTTTGCTCAAAGCCAATACGAAAATCCCCGTGAGGCTACGGGTCGGATTGTCTGTGCAAACTGCCATTTAGGTGCAAAGCCGACCGAAGTAGAAGTTCCTCAGTCCGTTTTGCCGGATACCGTGTTTGAAGCAGTGGTGAAAATCCCTTACGACACCAGCGTGCAGCAAGTGCAAGGCGATGGCTCGAAAGGTCCGTTGAATGTCGGTGCAGTCTTGATGTTGCCAGACGGATTCAAGCTTGCTCCAGAAGATCGGATGACTGACGAGCAGAAAGAAAAGGCTGCGGAACTCTACATTCAGCCTTACAGTGATGCTCATCCGAACTGGTTGGTCGTTGGTCCTGTTCCGGGTGAGCAGTATCAAGAAATCGAGTTCCCGATTCTTTCGCCTGATCCGAAGACTGATAAGTCTTTGCGTTTTGGTAAGTATCCGGTGCATGTCGGCGGAAACCGCGGTCGTGGACAGGTTTATCCGACTGGACAAAAGAGCAATAACGCGGTCTATAACGCTTCTGCGGCAGGTCAGATTTCTGCGATCGCGAAAACCGAAGAAGGCGGCTATACCGTTACGATTACGGGCGAAAATGGCGCAACTGCAACTGATGAGATTCCAGCAGGACCCGAGTTGATCGTGGCTCAAGGTGACACGGTGAAAGCAGGTGATGCGTTGACCAGCAACCCGAACGTCGGTGGATTTGGTCAAGTCGATAAGGAGATCGTGTTACAGAACCCAGACCGGATTAAAGGTCTGCTGGCTTTCTTTGCGATCGTTTCCTTGACTCAAATCATGTTGGTTCTGAAGAAGAAACAGGTCGAGCGCGTTCAAGCCGCTGAAATGAATTTCTAATTCTAGAATTCAACCGAATTGAATGGAGCAAGCCTAACCGCTCGCTCCATTTTTTGTGTTAAAACACCCCACTCCCCACTCCCCACTGCTTCCAATATTGATGTCATGATCCGAGCTTTTCAGCGTAGCGCTTCAATTCCCATGCCATCCGCTGAATCCCTTTTCGTTCCTCTTGACGAATAAAAGGCAGCAAAAAACGGGCAAACGTTCCAGAAAAATTTTGCTGATACGAAAATCGTGTTTGATTCACTCCGATGTCTTGTAGCTCAAACACATGCTCATTGTGCAAACCGGGAATCGAAGAAAGCCACTTCAAACAGTAATTAGGTTGAACTAAAGTGACGATCGGGCGAAATTGAATTTCATCTTCTCCGGGCGATCGTAAAACTGACAATGAAACATCTCGTCCTTGGACAAATGGGCGATTTGGGTCACAATCAAATAGAAAGGTATTCCAATATTTCCAGCGTTCTTTGGCGATCAGGATTTGCCAGATCTGCGATCGAGCGGCATTAATTTCAACTTCGGTGTATAAACTCGGCATAAATCATGTCCTCAGACGATCGCAATTAACAATTCGTGACCCTTTATTGCGGTAAGATTTGCCGAGTCGCAAATCACGCACACAATCCATGTCAGATCTTCTTACCCCTAATTCCAGTTTTAGCTTGACTATCCGCTTTGAGGTTCCGAATCGTCCGGGAATGCTTGCCAGTGTCACCCAAGCAATCTCCACACTGGGTGGCAGTATGGGACAGATTGATTTGATTGATCAGACTCGCGCCATTTCGATGCGGGATATCACCATCGATGCGGCGAGTGCTGAACATGCAGAAACGATCGTGCAAGCCGTTAAAGATCTCCCTCACATTAAAGTGCTCGATGTGTACGATCGTACGTTCACTCTTCATCGAGGCGGCAAAATTAGTGTTGTCAGTAAGATACCCCTCCGAGGTCAAGCAGATCTCGCGATGGCTTATACTCCTGGGGTCGGACGGATTTGTAATGCGATCGCAGAAGAACCGCAGCGCGTGTACGAATTGACGGTGAAAGGAAACATGGTGGCGATCGTCACCGATGGCAGCGCAGTGTTAGGCTTAGGAAATCTTGGGGCTGAAGCATCGATGCCCGTGATGGAAGGCAAAGCGATGCTATTTAAAGAATTTGGGGGATTGGATGCCTTCCCGATTTGTCTTGCGACTCAAGATACGGATGAAATTGTAGAAACCGTCAAGCGGATTGCGCCTGTATTTGGCGGCGTGAATTTAGAAGATATTGCTGCCCCTCGATGTTTTGAGATCGAAGCACGATTGCAGCGAGAGTTGAATATTCCTGTCTTTCATGATGATCAGCATGGAACGGCGATCGTCACGCTTGCTGCACTGACAAATGCTCTAAAACTTGTCAACAAGAACATGTCTGACGTGCGGATCGTGATCAATGGCGCAGGCGCAGCGGGAGTTGCGATCGCAACGTTACTTCAGAAAGACGGAGCGAATGAAATCATCATGTGTGACTCGAAAGGAATTTTGTCGATCGATCGCACGGATTTGAATCCTCAAAAACGCAGCTTTGCAGTTGATCAATCGGGTAACTTAGTCGATGCGATGAAAGGTGCAGATGTCTTTCTGGGCGTGAGTGCGCCTGGAGTCGTGACACCGGAGATGGTGAAATCGATGGCAACTGATCCGATCGTCTTTGCGATGGCAAATCCGATCCCTGAAATTCAGCCGGAACTGGTCAAAAATGATGTTGCAGTCATGGCAACCGGGCGCAGTGATTACCCGAATCAGATCAACAATGTGTTGGCATTTCCGGGGGTGTTTCGTGGGGCATTAGATTGTCGTGCTTCGACCTTTACGACAAATATGTATTTGCAGGCAGCTTTAGCGATCGCGTCTTTGATCAAAACCGATGAACTCGATCGAGAACATATTGTGCCCTCTGTCTTTGATGAGCGGGTGGCGAAGGTGGTTGCTGCGGCAGTTCAGCGGGCTGCGAGAGAAGATGGAGTCGCACAGGGATAAATGATTTCTTAGGACTTTAGGAGTTAAAACTTTCCGAACATTTTCTATCCTTAGTGGAAGAGTCAGTACAATAACAGCGGATTGCGGGGACTGAGCAACAACTGAATTCATTCAGATTGTCAATGTTCTAGAGATTACATGTCCACTATTCGCAATAAGTTATGAAGATTCTCACTCACAAGTCTGAGTTGAAAGTGCTTGGACTGCCTGCTGACCAGGGAAGATGGCTACTTCTTCCATTAGGGATGAGTGTTCTGCTATGTCTGGGCAGTATTTATGCTTGGAGCGTCTTTAGAAAGCCTTTAGAAAGTGAACTGAACATTAGCGCAACAGAAAGCTTATTACCTTTTACTGTGGCGCTTGTTTTTTATGCTGCGCTGATGCCGATCGCAGGGTTCTACATTTCTAAGCTTGGAACTCGCACCATGACGGCAATTGGAGGAATCATTGTCGGCTGCGGCTATCTTCTTTCGAGCTTTGTCCATCAAATTGAAATGATGGTGCTGACCTATGGAGTGATCGCTGGTACGGGAGTTGGGATCGCTTACGGTGTCCCGATGGTTGTCGTTTCTCGGTGGTTCCCAGATCAGAAAGGGTTAGCCGTTGGACTCACGATCGTTGGATTTGGGCTTTCTCCTCTGATTACGGCTCCCCTAGCAAATCAACTCATTGACATTTACACCGTTCGACCGACTTTACGGATACTTGGGATCATTTTTACGATCTTGATTCTAGCAATCGCTTGCACCTTGAAATTACCGCCTAAAGATTGGCACCCTCAGAGAGATTTAGCTGCTTCAACGACGATCTCTGCCCGAACTTATCCAGCGAACTTATTCAAAAGTCGATCGTTCTATGGACTTTGGATTTGCTATGCGATCGCAACGTTGATTGGCTTAAGTGCCATTGGAATTTCTAGTCCAGTCGGTGAAGAGATGATCAACATTGATCCAAAATTCGCAGCGAGTAGTGTTGCGCTGTTTGCGGTGTTTAATGGCATGAGTCGTCCTTTGTTTGGATGGTTAAGCGATCGCCTTCAGCCTCATCGTGTCGCGATCTCATCTTATACCCTCATTCTGATTGCCTGTATTCTCATGGCAAATGCTCAGCCGGGGCAAGTTGTACGGTATCTGATTGCTTTTTGTCTCTTTTGGTTTTGTCTAGGCGGATGGTTAGCAATGGCTCCAACGATCACTTTGCGATTTTTCCATCCTGACCAATACGCTCAGAACTATGGGGTTGTCTTTACTGCCTATGGAGTCGGTGCTTTAGTCGGAACTTTGGCAACTGGAAGAATTCGAGATTGGTTGGGAACCTATACATATGCGTTTTATCCGATGGCGCTGCTTGCGATCGTGGGCATCATTGTTGCTAGCTCAATGCTGAAGTGCGATTCGATTCGCCCAATAGTGCAAGAGAACGTTTAACAGAACTATAGCAATCCGATTTGAGTTGTGAAATCCGGGAACGTCCCCTAAATTCCCCATTCTGGGGGACTTTGAAGCCTCAAAATTTCCCAGTTTCAAAGTCCCCCAAGTTTGGGGGATTTAGTTAGGGGGCACAACAGACTGTGCATTTCACGATCAATTTGGACTGCTATATTTCGCCAATCTTCCTTGAGAATGCAGAACAATTCATAAAAAAATGATGTCGTTTCTTAATCGGTAACGACATCATTTTTTGCTTTAGAGAGTCTGATAATAGGCGCTATCCAACCTGACGCGGAAGGGTCGCCTCATGTTCCAAGATGCTCGAATTTATCAAATTCTCTTTCTTTCACTGTTTTTGCTCGTTGGCATTGTCACGAGAGATTGGTCATTACATCTGAGTATGGTTGGAACTGCGATCGTGACCTGTCTCGGATCACAATGGCTGATGACTCGAATCTCAGAGCAATCCTTTACTCAATCTTTCCCCAGCGCATTGGTTACAGCCTTGGGGATGAGCGTGCTATTGAGAGCAGATCATTACCTAACGATCGTACTTGCTTGTTCTGCTGCAATTGCTAGTAAATTTATCCTGCGGATTGGAGAGAAGCATCTCTTTAATCCGGGAAATTTTGGCATCATTACAGCCTTATTGCTTACTTCGGATGCTTGGGTTTCGCCAGGGCAGTGGGGTGAAGAGGGCTGGTATGCAGCGCTGTTTTTGGCAACGGGGGGATTAGTCCTCAAGCGAGTTGGCAGATGGGATACGACGATCGCGTTTCTTGCAATGTATGGCGGATTAGAAGCGATTCGGAATTATTACTTAGCTTGGACTTGGGATGTCTGGGGGCATCGATTGATGAGTGGATCGCTCCTGATGTTTTCCTTGTTTATGATTACTGATCCTCGAACCATTCCGAATTCTCAGATTGGGCGAGTCATTTGGGCAAGTGCGATCGCAGTCCTGACGTTCATTTTGCGAAATCAGTTTTTTGTCTCGACAGCAGTGTTTTGGGCATTGTTTGCACTGGCTCCGCTTAGCATTGTCATCGATAAAATCTTTCCTGATTCTCGCTTCTCGTGGGAACAGAGTGCAGCTACGACTGAGTCTTTATCAATCTAAGGAATATGCTATGAAATCATTTCGCATTTTATGTGCATTGCTCATTATTGGTCTGAGTTGCTTTTTCTTTGTTCCAAAAGCTTGGGCGTTTTGTGGATTCTATGTTGCGAAAGCAGATGCAAAACTCTATAACCAAGCTTCTCAAGTCGCGATCGCTCGAAGTGGCGATCACACTGTTTTGACGATGGCAAATGACTATCAGGGTGAGGTGAAAGATTTTGCGATCGTGGTTCCCGTTCCAACGGTTCTACAGAAAGAACAAGTTAAAGTAAGCGATCCTAAAATCATCGAGAGATTAGATGCTTTTAGCGCGCCTCGATTAGTTGAGTATTTTGATCCAGATCCGTGTGAAACGATCGACGATCGCGTGTTACGGATGCCCATGCCATCTGCACCAATGAGTGAAGCAAATGAAGCTGTTCGGAGTCGTCAAGGCTCGCTAGGAGTCACTGTAGAAGCAAAATTCACCGTTGGGGAATATGACATTCTGATTTTAAGCGCAAAAGAATCGGGGGGATTAGAAACTTGGTTAGTTGAAAATGGCTATAAGATTCCGCGTGGGGCAAAGCAGCTCTTAAAGCCTTACATTCGCCAAAAGCTCAAATTCTTTGTTGCAAAAGTCAATCTCAATGAGTTTGATAAAGCTGGATTTCAATCTCTTCGTCCCTTGCAGATTACTTACGATTCGCCCCGGTTTATGCTCCCGATTCGATTAGGGATGATCAATGCTCAGGCGGCTCAAGACTTGATTGTTTATATCCTGTCTCCCAAAGGTCAGGCTGAGGTAACTAATTACAGAACGGTCAAGGTTCCCTCGGATTCTGAAGTTCCATTGTTTGTCAAAGATGAGTTTAGCCACTTCTACAAATCAATGTTTGATAAAAGCTACGATCGCGAAGATCGCAAAGTTGCTTTTCTAGAATATGCCTGGAATATGGGCAATTGTGATCCCTGTTCGGCTGAGCCTCTCAATCCTGAAGAGTTGAAGCAAGCCGGGGTGTTCTGGCTAGAAGGTTCTGAACCTGTTGTGATGCCTCGTGGTCGTCGTCGCCCAGTTGTAAGCTCTGATGTGTTTATCACACGGCTGCATGTTCGCTACACGCGCGATAAGTTCCCCGAAGATCTAATGTTCCAAGAAACGAATCAGCAAGAAACCTTCCAAGGACGCTATGTTTTGCGGCATCCTTTCAACGGTAAAACAGATTGTCCTGCTGGAAGACGCTATCAGCGATCGCTGCGCCAACGGTTTGAAGAACAAGCCCAAACGCTAGCACGTCTCACAGGCTGGAACATTGATGAGATTCGCAAAAAACAACCGCGAGTTCAGAGCCAACTCCCTTGGTGGCAAGATGCATTGATGTCGATCGCGGGTATGTAGGAACGTTATATGGAGAGATAGGGGAGTGGGGGAATAGGAAGATAGGAAGCCGTCTAGGTCTTAGTTCTCCCTATCTCTCCATTCCCCATTCTGCGAGATTAATATGGTCAACTACTAGCCCTCCTGCAATGAATGATTGGAACTACTACTAAGGAGTTAGCTTCCGGATTGTAGGACAACTAATGAGCGACCCATCACTGGAACATTTTTCGTTCCTGTAAACAGAATCTTCTCAGTGGTAAAGCTTGGCTCTTTTGTATTAATCAGCGCAGACCATTTCCGCTGGCGTAATCGAGTCGGTAGGACAAAATTTAGCATTTCCCAATGCGCATTAAACAGTAATAGGAAACTACTATCTCGAACTCGTCCACCTTTGGGACCGCGATCGGGCAATTCACTTCCATTCAAAAACACAGCGATCGCTTTTGCATATCCATTGCACCATTGTTCCTCGGTCATGTCATGCCCATCGGGATTAAACCAAGCAATATCATTCACACTCGATCCATGAATCGCCTGCCCTTGAAACCACCGCTGCCGCCGGAAAATGGGATGTGCTTGACGGAAATGAATCAACTCTCGCGTGAAATTGAGCAGATCAGACTGAGAAGTGCATAACTCCCAATCCAGCCAAGACAGTTCATTATCTTGACAGTAAGCATTATTATTCCCGAACTGAGATCGACCCATCTCGTCGCCCATCACAATCATCGGAATGCCTTGAGATAACATCAGCGTTGTGAGCATATTGCGCTGTTGTCGCTCTCTTAGACGCATTACTTCCACATCATCTGTCTCACCTTCTACACCACAATTCCAAGAGCGATTGTGGCTTTCACCGTCTCGATTGTCCTCGCCGTTGGCTTCATTGTGTTTCTCGTTGTAGCTCACAAGATCGCGGAGCGTGAAACCATCATGAGCCGTCATGAAATTAATGCTGGCATGAGGTCGTCTGCCATTCGATTGATAAAGGTCAGGACTGCCCGTAAATCGATAACCAAACTCACCAAGCTTACCATCCTGCCCCCGCCAGAAATCGCGCATCTCATCTCGATAGCGCCCGTTCCACTCTGACCAAAGCACCGGAAAATTGCCAACTTGATATCCGCCATCGCCTAGATCCCAAGGTTCTGCAATCAGTTTGACTCCAGCTAGAATCGGATCTTGGTGAATAATGTCAAAGAACGATGCCAAATTATCCACTGCATAAAGCTCTCGGGCAAGCGCAGATGCTAAATCAAAGCGAAAGCCATCTACATGCATTTCTGTAACCCAGTAACGCAAGCTATCCATAATCAGCTTCAGCACTTGTGGACTTTGAACATTCAGCGAGTTTCCGCATCCTGTAAAATCCATGTAGTACCGCTCGTTGCCTTCAACTAAACGGTAGTAGTTTTTATTATCGATCCCCCGTAGAGATAGCGTTGGACCACAATGATTGCCTTCGCCTGTGTGATTGTAAACAACATCTAGAATGACTTCGATCCCAGCTTGGTGCAGAGCTTGCACCATCTGTTTAAATTCCCGCACTTGTCCGCCGAGAGTTTGATCTGCACTATACCCAGAGTAAGGTGCAAAGAAATTAATCGAATCATATCCCCAATAGTTACTTAATCCTGTGCCAGCAAGATGCCCAGGCTGGGATAGAAAATGATGCACAGGCATGAGTTCAACCGCGGTCACACCCAGAGATTTGAGATGTGCGATCGCTGCTGGATGTGCAAGTCCTGCATAAGTTCCTCTTAATGTCTCTGGCACTTCAGGATGCTGCTTTGTAAATCCCTTAACGTGCATTTCGTAGATAACAGTTTGGTTCCAAGGCGTTTGTAATAACTGATCTCCTTGCCAATCAAAAGTTTGATCAACAACAATACACTTCGGAACGAGATGGGCATCATCCAAATCAGAAAAACCTAAATCCGCATCTGGATCGTCCCAGCGATAGCTAAAAATTGCTTCACCATGTTGAACATCGCCCTCGATCGCTTTTGCATAAGGGTCGATGAGCAGTTTATTGGGGTTAAATCGATGCCCAGCTTGAGGATTCCAAGCCCCATAAACGCGAAAGCCGTATCGCTGCCCAGGCGCAACTCCAGGGACATATCCATGCCAGATAAAATTTTCACCCGTATAGAGAGGTAAACGCTGTTCTAAACCCTGTTGATCAAATAAACAAAGATCCACAGATGTCGCATGTTCAGAAAATAGTGAAAAGTTAGTTCCTTTACCATCCCAGGTCGCGCCAAGCGGATAGACTTTTCCTGTCCAAATGGGTGCATTCATAGTCGTTCAACTATCATGATTAAAAGCAGTTTAGGATATTCACACAATGATGTAGTCATCCAAGAATTGATATCTAATATCTTGCAAGCGTCCTTAACACTCGCTTCAGTGTAAGAGGTAGACTGCTGACTTCTCATCTACCAGGAGGACAAGCTAATTTCTATCTCAAGGAGTGGCTCATTTTATAGCATTCAAAAATATTTGATTTTTTCTTACATGTAAGATTTTGCCTCGTAGAGCGCGTCTGAGTAGGACATCTAAAATAGTGCCCAAATTGTGAACAGCACCCAAACAAGTCACGTTACATTGGTGAAATCAGGTCAAGCTTTGCTCAATCGAGAAGCACTTCACACACTTGAGACAATGCATGTTCAATTTTGATGTCAAGCAATTTCTCCAAGCTTTTCTAGAATTTCTCAAGCACTTGCTAGCTGCTCGCCGTGGCGCGTTACTCATGCTACTCATTGGCGTGTTACTGCCCCTATTGATTTTTGGAGAGCTAGCAGAGGATGTGTGGGAAAATCAGGGTGGCTTTCCGTGGGACGTGCCGATTCTGCTGGCAGTCCATTCAGTAAACAATCCCTGGCTTGATGCGATCGCAACTTTTCTGACAAAGCTAGGAGTCTTTTGGGGAGTGTTTCCGGTTGCGACCGGAGTCGGGGTGTTTTTGCTGTTTCGACGATGGTGGTATGCACTTGCATATCTGATCACAACTTTAACAGGCAGTATTGTGATCAACCGAACTGCAAAATTGCTTTTACATCGTGTCCGTCCGCATTTGTGGCAGTCGCCTGCACCAGAATTTGACTACGGATTTCCCAGTGGACACGCTATGTCAAGTATGACGTTTGTGACAGTACTGATCATTCTAACTTGGCAAACAAAATGGCGCTGGTGGGTATTGCTGCTAGGAGGCTTATTTGTCCTGATGATCGCGTGGACTCGTCTCTATCTTGGTGTTCATTATCCGAGCGATATCCTAGCAGGTTGGCTTATCTCGATCGCTTGGGCAATCGGCGTGAGCTTACTGATTAATCCACAACGGCGGAATGTTTCTCTACAATCTCGCTGAACCACCCTGCCTTAGAATTCACCTCTTAAAAATGCGTTCCCTTGAAAGTTGATATCAATGCTGGGGGAATCGCTGCTGAACCGATACGATCAAGCTAAAAATCCAAGTTGCGGTGCTGAATGAAAGTAGGAACTAGCTTGGTATGCGAACCTACAGTACAACAACAGAAAGCCGATGATGGGATTTGAACCCATGACCTTTCGATTACGAATCGAATCCGATTGATTTCCAAAACTAACGATGGAAAGAACTGTAGCTTATCTCAATCGACATTGCACGCAGTTTTATCTCAATCGCTGCAAAGCAGTAAGTGTAAGGATTTAAGCCACAATTTACGGCTTAGTTTATTCGTCCCCAATTGAACCCTAAAGTAAGAATATTTGAGGTTTACTCGGTTGAGGCACTTAATTTCCAATTCCGAATTTCGTTGATCGCGACTTCTGCCTGTTCTAAAGTGACTTGAGGCAGACGATTCGTGAAATAGTTATCTAGTCCAAGTGGTTTGCTCAACTCTTCTTCTATGCCATCCAGCACCTCTGGATGATTTGAGGTTAATGCCCAGTCGCGATCCCAGAAGATGCGATCGACCAATTCATCTACAACCGTATGCCAAAGACTCAAATTATCTGAGTGTGAATGGAAGGTATCTAATTCTTCATCAAACCCAAATTCTTCTTGCCCCGCTTGCCAATTGCTCAAAAGATATTTTTCAAATCCTCGCCAGACTAAATTCCGATAAAAATATTTCAGGCTTTCCTCTTCGTTGAGTCCCTCCTTCTCCAAGTAAATCTCATCTCCGAGCCGCATTTGGAGAAACGCGAAAGGAAAATAAGCAGCAGCTTCAATGACATTTGTCAGCGTCGACGGCTCGATCGTTGGATCAAGAAATGCGGAGAGACATCGGTAGAGCAGGACAACTTTTTGCTCAAAAGTGGCGATATCAAATATGCGGTCGCCTGTTAGTACTTCTGATTCTTCTAGATCACGGGTGTCTTCAAGGTTCTCGATCGCGTCCTGCATGGCAGTGAGATATACTTCTGCTTCAACGCCTTACTTGGCAGATTGCACAGGGCGGCATCCGACAAGTTTCAATCGGTGCGACCCGCACCGAATTCGACTTTGCCAATCACATCGCACATACGATTGAGACTGACCCAGAAGCGAGTTGGATCTTTGTGCTGGATCAACTCAACACTCATCAATCTGCTTCCTTAGTTCGACTCGTGGCAACCTGTTGTCAGTTAGACCTGGATTTGGGTATCAAGGGTAAGTTGGGCATCCTACACTCGATGGCTTCACGTTCTGCTTTCCTGAGTGATCCAACCCATCGCATTCGCTTCGTCTACGTGCCCAAACATACCTCTTGGCTCAATCAAATTGAATGTTGGTTTAGTATTCTGACCAGACGACTGATTCGGCGCAGCAACTTCACTTTCACTGAGGATCTCAAGCAGCAGATTCGAGCCTTCATCCGGTACTTCAATTGCACGATGGCAAAGCCGTTCAACTGGAAGTTTCAGGGCTTTGAGCCGAAGCCCCACTAAGCTGCTGCTTTATTTTCGCCCAGATGCACTAGTCAACAACCCGTAATTCAAATCACGATTTAGCCCATAATTTAAATCACAACTGCATCGTATTTCTCAAACATTGCAGATTTCTTTCAAGCTGAAGATTCGATCGGCGATCGAGTATCCTAACAGTAGACGAATCAAGGTTTTCAATCATGCAAGCACTTGAAAAACCGATTAGCTTTGATGAGTTCATCGCTTGGTATCCAGAGAATACCGGAATTTGCTACGAACTACACAATGGAGTGATTGTCGAGATGCCAAAGCCAAGAGGAAGGCATTCACGAGCCTCTGGTGATTTGGCGTTTGACTTGGGATCTGCAATTCGACAAGCAAAACTCCCCTACTTCATTCCCAAAGAGTGCATCGTCAAAGTTCTCGATCAATCTGGATATGAGCCAGACATTATCGTACTAGACGAAATCGCGATCGTAGATGAACCCCGATGGGAACGAGAATCCGTCATCGAAAGAGCCGCCTCAATTCGTTTAATCGTCGAAGTAGTCAGCACCAATTGGCGAGATGATTATTTAACCAAACTTGCAGGGTATGAAGCGTTCGGAATTCCTGAGTATTGGATTGTAGACTATGCTGCACTCGGCGGAAAACGGTTCATTGGCGATCCGAAAACTCCAACACTTAGCATTTATACCTTGGATGAAAGCGGAGAATATCAATTCAAGCAATTTCGCGGCAATGATTTGATCGAATCTCCAACGTTTCCAAATTTGCGATTAACGGCTGGCGAAGTTCTCGATCGCTAAAACTCCACCTTCTTATAGATTGCCGATAGCGACATCTGAAACGGAATCGAAGTAAATGCTAACGTATCATTTTCATCTTCGTATTCTTCCAAACTCCATTTTCGCGTTCCGGTTTTTGAGAATTGCTCAACATGGATTTTGTACTGATCGATCAGAATGTACTCCTGAAAACTTTCTACCGTTCTGTAAAACTCAAACTTCTCACCTCGATCGTAGTTTTTTGTCGAGTCTGACAGCACTTCCACAATCACCAAAGGATTTGTAATCGTATCCTTACGTTTTTCCAAATACTCTAACGATCCTTTCACAACCATCACATCTGGATACGTAAAAATCTTCCTCTGCGGCAACCATAATCTAATATCCGTGAAAAAAGCTTCGTAGGGTTGCTCAAGCCCAAAATTTAGGGCTGCATAGACATTCCCTGCAATTCGATTATGATTTGGGGTTCCGCCTGTCATCGGGATAATCTTACCGTCTAGATATTCACTTCTCGCCTCAGCTTCGGTTTCTAGCTCTAAATACTCTTCCGGCGAGTATCGTCGCTCTTGTGCTTGCACCATAGAACCTCCGGATTCTGACTTTAGTTTAATCAAACGCGAAAAAAATTCTGCGGAACGAGGCGATTTTCTCCTGAAGTTTTTAGACTAGAAGAGGCTGTGTAATTTGCATACTCGGCAGGTTTCGATCCTACAAGAAATTAAGTTGGGTCACTCCGCAGTGCAAACCATACGGAAGTGCTGCAAAATCAATGGTGTGGGCTACCGTATAAATAACGGCAATTGAACTCTAAGAAACGCCAGAAGGAAAGAACTATGGGATTATTTGACCGCATTAGCCGAGTTGTCCGCTCCAATGTCAACGACATGGTGAGCAAGGCAGAAGATCCAGAAAAAATTCTGGAGCAAGCCGTCATCGACATGCAGGAAGATTTGATTCAGCTTCGTCAAGCCGTGGCGCAAGCGATCGCTTCTCAAAAACGGACACAACAGCAATACAACCAAGCCCAAACTGAATCCAATAATTGGCAACAGCGGGCACAATTAGCGCTACAAAAAGGGGATGAAGGCTTAGCCCGTGAAGCCTTGACCCGCAAGAAAACCCACACCGAAACCGCAACTGCGCTCAAAACCCAACTCGATACCCAGTCGAGTCAAGTCGATACGCTTAAGCGGAGTCTGATCGCACTCGAAGGCAAAATTTCCGAGGCGAAGACGAAAAAAGACATGCTCAAAGCGCGTGCGAGTGCTGCCAAAGCGCAAGAGCAACTGCAAGGCATGGTCAACAACATGGGCACCAACACAGCGATGGCTGCGTTCGAGCGCATGGAAGACAAAGTATTACAGCTAGAAGCGCGATCACAAGCCGCCGCAGAATTGGCTGGAGCCGACTTAGAATCGCAATTCCGAGCACTCGAATCCGGCGATGTCGATCTCGAACTCGAAGCAATGAAACAACAAATGCTCGCAGGTTCAGCCCAACCCCAGCAATCGCTTCCCGGAACCGCTGCGCCTCAGTCTCAGACAACTCAAGCACCCAATGATGCAGCCGTTGATGCAGAATTGGAAGACTTGAAAAAACAGTTAGATAACCTTTAGTCGAAGCGTAAGGCGGTGGGGAGTGGGGAGTAGGGAGTAGACTCCTCACTCCCTACTTTTTAGCCTTCATCATTCGTTACAATTAGAAAGACAAACGGATGTAACGAAAAGGATTTTCATGGCTGACCAGTTAATACGGGCAACTGCCGCAGACGGCGGAATTCGAGCAGTCGGAGTCATTTCAAACCGTCTCTGTGAAGAAGCGAGGCAGCGTCACAAATTATCTTATGTTGCAACCGCAGCACTAGGTCGAACCATGTCAGCAGGGCTATTGCTGGCATCGAGTATGAAACGAGCAGAATCGCGCGTCAACATTCGCATTCGAGGCAATGGCCCGATGGGTGGGCTGATGGTCGATGCGGGATTAGATGGAACCGTGCGCGGTTATGTCGATAATCCAGAGGTCGAACTGCCAACCAATGCTCAAGGCAAATTAGATGTCGGGGGCGCGATCGGGAAAGATGGCTACGTCTATGTCATTCGAGATGTAGGCTATGGATATCCCTACTCGAGTACTGTTGAACTCATCTCCGGTGAAATTGGAGATGATCTCACTCACTATCTCGCAACGTCTGAACAAACGCCTTCTGCTCTTTTCTTGGGAGTATTTGTAGACGGAAATGGCGTGCAAGCTGCTGGCGGATTATTGATTCAGATCTTGCCCAAAGCAGCAAGCGATCCCGAATTAGTTGCCCTGCTCGAATCTCGACTGTCTTCCCTGCAAGGATTTACACCACTCCTACAAGCGGGTAAAACCCTACCCATGATCTTTGAAGAACTGCTTGGAGATATGGGCTTAGAAATTTTCCCGGAAACGCAGCTTGTAAGATTTCACTGTGGATGCTCTTTCGATCGCGTTTTAGGCGCACTCAAACTGTTAGGAGAAGCCGAACTTCGCGACATGATCGAAAAAGACAACGGTGCAGAAGCCACCTGTCATTTCTGTGGCGAAGTCTACAAAGCAAACATCGACCAACTAGAACAGTTGATCGATGAACTGAAAACAGCAAATTAATTTTGTAGAGGGTGCGAGCGATCTCAATCTAAACGCAATTAACCTCTGCCTTGCTCGGCATACATAGCTCGCAGCACCAGTGCTGGATCAACCCATTGGCTTGAGTATTTCAACCCCCAGTGTAAATGGGGTCCTGTTGTGCGTCCGGTCATACCGACCCGCCCAATTCGTTCACCTGCTGGCAACATCTGACCTTCATAGATACGGACATCACCGGACTGAATATACTTGCCTTGCCCGTCCCGACCGGCTGAGCCTTGCATATGACAGTAAATATGCTCCCAGGAACCCGATTCAATGACTACTGAAGTTCCACAGGCGCTATTGTCTGAAACTTCAACAACCTTGCCCGTCCACCAACTGCGAATATAGCTGCCTTCTGGTGCTGCCATATCTAAACCTCGATGGAATTCACGGCTGTAAGAACCATCGGGAGACATTCGATAGCCAAATGGAGAAGTATACCCTTGAAAATTTTCAAGTGGGAATGACGCGCCTTGCCAGCTATTGCCAGTCGCTTGTAAATTCGCCTCGATCGCGAGTAAGCCATGTTGACCCCAGGACAATGCGATCGCACCTAAAAATCCCAAGACCAGAACGACCCAGAATCGTTTCAATGCGAACCGTGATTGAACAAGTAAAGACCTCCATCCTTGCGCCATTCTTTTCTCCTTGTGTGTGAAGAGTTATCGGCAGATGCGAACTGCACTGATTTTGTTGCGCAACGAAACATAGCGTTAGACAAAAATCAGTCAAGGTCATTTAATCACAAAAAATCTTCACAGCCTTCGTATTTTCCTGCAAAATTGCGCGAATTTTTTCCGTTATATTGCGGTTGCCTCATCAATTCTTTATATTTCTCCAAAAATAATGAGTAGTTAGTCAATGCTGTATGAATTCAGTCGTACCCTCATCATCCGTTAAAGTCACCAAGTGATTTTTGAATCGATAAAGTAGATGGCTGAAGATTTGATCAATCTATCAATCTACGGCGAATTGCAAGACAAGCGAATCTTTACGGGGGCTAGGAAGAGTCAGCGTAAAAAAACCGTGATTTCACTACTGCTTAATGTGATTTCATATACACTTCACACCCGAACTATTAGGTTCAACCCTATGATCAGCCTAGAACTAGCGATAGTTCTGTTCTAATTACGGTAGAAACAATTGCTATGACAACATCTCTTGAAGTGAAGTCTCCACTCAGCGAGGCAGTATCTTTAAGTACGAGTCAATACGGATGTGGGCACAGTGCACCTGATTTTGAAGATCCAGTTGCATCAGGTTCTAAATCTTCATTACTTCAAAGTCGAGCTACCGCTTTCATCTGGCGGAATGATGCACTTGATGAGACTGGGGCGTGGGGCATTCAAGGCACAACCTTTCAAATTGGTGCAGCATTTAGAAACATGCCACCGCTCGGCAGTAACTCTGACTGGAAACTGGTTGATGCAGGTGGGTTTACAGGCGGTGAGAACACGTTACTGTGGCGCAATGCTGTTACCGATCAAACCGCCATCTGGACGGTAGATGGAATAGACTTTGAAGACGGATTTTTGCTCACAGGTGCCCCATCTTTGGGCAGCAATTCTCCTTGGAGACTCGTAGGCGGCGTAACGATCTCCGATAGCCCAACTCTCGTTTGGCGTAACCAGGTTACGGATCAAACGGCTATCTGGAAGTTCAATGAAACAGGCGTATTTCAGTCTGGAGCTTTCTTGGAAAATGCTCCTGGACTTGGCGCAAATTCTGCTTGGCAGCTCATTGATGCACTCGGGAATGGCAATCAATTAGAATTGCTCTGGCGCAACCAGACGACCGATGAAACTGCGATTTGGAAGTTTGATGGCTCAAACTTTAGTAGTAGCGCTTTTGTGGCAAATCTTCCCCAATTGGGCAGTAATTCGCCCTGGGAACTCGCAAAATTTGTCGATGTAGATGGCAACAAGAGCGCGGACTTGATCTGGCAAAATCGCACGAGCGGCGAGCAAGCTGTTTGGTTTTTGAATGGGTCAGACTTCACGTCGAGTGAATTCATCAAAAATGCACCTCGTCCAGATGCAAATTGGCAAATTGTAGGGGTTGTTTCGATCGATTTAGAAGAACTTCCAACGGTCATCCCGCAGTCTGCTGCAAGCACTCAAGCGCCCTCGACCAATACTCTAGTTTGGGCAAATGACAGTGATGATACTAGTGGCACTTGGGACATTGAGAGCAATCCGCTCGGTGCAACCTTTATTAATGGTCGTGGCATCGAGGGCGCACCCGCAATTCCGCCGAATTCTCCTTGGACGCTGATTGATGCGATCGCCAAACCGGGTGGTGGTATTCAATATCTCTGGCGCAATCAAGTGACTGACGAAACTGGAGTCTGGACGATACAAAACAATCAGTTTGTGTCCAGTGCGTTCTTAGGAGGCGCACCGAAACTGGGCAGTAATTCTAGCTGGGAGCTAATCTCGCACGTTTTCTTAGGGGATTGTGATCAAACAACTTTAGTTTGGCGAAATCAAGCAACGGATGAAACTGCTCTTTGGACATTCGACGCGAACTATCAGTTTGTTGGGAGTGAATTTGTGTCAGGTGCACCTGTGTTAGGCAGCAATTCACAATGGAAGCTGATTGATGCGGTGGATAGCTATGGCTATTTGGATTTGCTATGGCGGAACGAGGTGATAGATGAAACCGGATTCTGGATTCTAGATGGCAAGGATTTTAGCTATAGTGGCATGGTTGAGAATGCGCCAAAGCTCGGCAGTAATTCACCTTGGAAGCTCGTCAAGACTGAGAATCTCAATGATGATGGTCATGCTGATTTGATTTGGCAAAACTTTGAGACGGGTGAGCAAGGAATTTGGTATCTCGATGATCTAGATTTTGCATCGGGAGTCGTCGTGAACAATGCTCCTCGCCCCGCTCAAAATTGGCGAGTAGTCGGGGCAGTGTAAGCACGATCGTTTCAGGGTGCTTGTGTGCAGAAGATCTGATTTCTATCAATTGTGAATTCATAAAGAGTGCCTGCAAAGGGTCTAGGTCGATCGCAGTCACTCTTTTTACAACCAAGCGATTGTTTGCATTAAAACTATTCCTATGTTATCTTGGACTAACAAAGTACGAATTCAAACAGTTCTGACTTAGACATTAGGAGGGTTTATGCTGACACTTCGTAAAGCCAACGATCGCGGACATGCAAATCACGGTTGGTTAGATTCGTATCACACCTTTTCGTTTGCGAGCTATTACGATCCGGCTCATATGGGGTTTCGGAATCTGCGCGTCATTAATGAAGATCGAGTCGCGGGTGGGGGTGGATTTGCGCCGCATTCGCACCGGGATATGGAGATCATTACTTATGTGTTGGAGGGCGCATTAGAGCACAAAGACAGCATGGGGAATCAGTCTGTGATTCGTCCCGGCGAAGTGCAGCGGATGAGCGCTGGAACAGGTGTGACGCATAGTGAGTACAACGCCTCGAAGACTGAGACGGTTCATCTTTTGCAAATTTGGGTACTGCCAGAGCGAGCAGGTTTAGAGCCGGGATACGAGCAAAAGTTTTTCCCGTTGGAAGAGAGACGAGGACAATTGCGGTTAATTGCGTCTCAAGATGGGCGAGATGGTTCTGTGACCGCTCATCAAGATCTCAATCTCTATGCCACGATTTTAGGTGCAGGTGAAGCGGTGAAGCATGAGGTCGATCGCGATCGTCATCTGTGGGTACAAGTCGCACGGGGTTCTGCGATCGTCAATGGTGTTTCTCTAACAGCGGGGGATGCGGTTGCGATCGAGGACGTATCGCACGTGGAATTTGTTGGGCAAGATCTCGCTGAAATTTTAGTGTTTGATTTGGCTTAATCGCTTGGAGAGTAAAGATCTTGTGCGCTCTCCCAAAGATCTAAATCTGAGCATCAAGACGGTGCGTTTATTGATCCCATCCTGGGGTTCAATAAAGCGCACCGTTTTGAATTCATATTGGCAGAACTGTGATCGCGCATCAATCCATGTTGTTTTCGATAATCCATCGCGACAGTTCTGTGCGATTGCTCAAGAGCGTCTTCTTCAACATATGGCTAATATGACTCTCGATCGTCCGCTTACTTGCACTCAATCGCTGAGCAATCTCTAGATTCGACATGCCTTGCGCTACCAATCGCGCCACCGTTAACTCTGTATTCGTCAACTTCACTCCAGGCGGGACAGAAATTTTCGCTTCTGTCCGCTTCGCGCGATTTTCCCGCATCAACTGCGACGATCGTAAAGCCGACTCAATCTGAGCAATCAACTCCTCCAACTCAAACGGCTTCACCATATAAACCGTCGCTCCTGCACTCAATCCTCGTACCCGATCCTGGCTCTGATCACGTGCCGACAAAAAAATAATCGGAATCCAATTGATCTCCGGCGACTGCCGCACCGCCTCTGCAAAGACATAGCCATTCATTTCAGGCATCACAATATCCGAGATAATCAAATCCGGTTTGACATCGCCCAAAAGCGCGATCGCTTCTGTTCCTGTCTCGGCAGTGGTTACCTGATATCCCTGGAACGCCAGATATCCAGTCATCAGCGTTACAAAATTTACATCATCATCAACGAGCAGGATCGAACCTTTTGTCTCTATCTCCAAAGCCATATTCGCCGGTTCTTCTTAGAAGTGAATCAGATTTCAAGCCAGTATTTCTACTTAAATTTATAGTCAGAGAAATGCGCTGTGTTGTCATCAGCACAAACGTCTTTCCTCGCTTTCTCCGTATTCCACAATTGTACGGAGGCTCTCTTGCGAGAGTTGCGTAATTTTGCTGAAACAAATCAATCTTCGGTTCCTGATTGATCTGCCTGAATTGCTGTCGCTTTTCGGCTAAATTTGCCTTTATCAAGTTTTTACGATCGCAATTTCTCTCCTGATAAATACGGAGACAACGGATTAGCCGATTCTCTAAAGCTCCGTGAAGACCGAAGCAGCACTATCTCCGTGCAGATGAGGGTTACGGCGATCAGTATTTTCTCTCACCAGCATACTTAGGCACGTAGAGGCTGGAATAGCAGTAATTCGATGTTTGTAGCTATCAATGGCAGTATTTTTACATAAAAAAATCAAAGATTAAGTTTATACTCTCTGTTCTAGATTCTTCCTGATTTCCGCATTTTCTCGCGAAATGCTATCTAGCTTGGATAAAAAACTTAACTATTGCTTCATGGAGTGGGCTTCGATGGTCAGTTGATCTCAGTCTCTCCAACCGTAACCTTCACCAGTCTTGTCTATGACAGAGGAGGTCGAATTGCAGAGAAGGTGTGCTCGAAATCGGAAACGTTCTAAACGGCGAAGTATCTATTGCCCTAAACACGACTGCTATTTGCACAGTGTTAGTCAAAAGCACCCAATTTACGCCGATCGAGCAGAACAATTACAAGAGCGGGGGCTATCTCGTCGATATGCACTACTTGCCGTTTCCACCCGAACGACGGTAATGCTCAGTGGTGAATGGTTAGAAGCCTTTTGGTGCGATGAATGTCAAAGTCGCGAGTGGTATCATGTCCGCCGATTCGAGAACAATCAGTATGAAGTCTCGATCGCGCCGACTGAACTCTGGCAGCAAGCAACGGGTGTGATTCATCCTCATGGCAATCCTTCCGTTGGGGAATTCACGCGGAAGTTTGCTCAGAAAACCACCTATCCTGCTATTCGAGAGTTTCACTTTATGAGGTAGTCATGGGAATCGATATCAATACTGCCAAGTTTCTGATTTCAGCGTATGAAGATGGAGTGCGGTTCGATCGCACGATTACGCTAGGTCGGCTCACGTTGTTTGTTGATGAGCAAAACTGTGAAGTGTTGCAAAAGCAACTTGATCGTACTGTTGCTCAATCGAAAAAACTCACAGCGAAAGGACTTGCAGAGCCATTATTTGAAGCATTAGGCGCGACTCAGTTAGACTCGATGGATCGGTCTGACTTTGAAGGCGCAACCGTCTTACATGACTTGAATTTTCCGATCAACGCCCAGCAGCATCAGCAATTCGATGTTGTCTGTGATGGTGGTACGTTAGAGCATATTTTTAACTTTCCAACCGCGATTCAAAATGCGATGGAAATGGTCAAGGTTGGTGGACATCTTTTAATTCACACTCCCACAAATAACTGGTCTGGGCATGGCTTTTACCAATTCAGTCCAGAGCTTTACTACCGAGTGCTCTCTGAAGAGAATGGATTTCGGGTCAAGCGGATGGTGGTGTACGAGGTGGGAACGAATCAATGGTACGAAGTTGCTGATCCAGCTAATGTGCGATCGCGGGTTTATGTTGTAAATGGTTGCCGTACCTCTTTGTTAATCTTGGCAGAGCGCATCAAAGCGGTTCCGATTAATCAAACTCCACCCCAGCAAAGCGACTATGCTTTGATCAAGTGGAACTATGCGAACACAGAAGCTGCAAAACCTTCAGCAGCGATCAGCCTGAAACAGCGCATCAAAGCGATTGTTCTCCCGATCCTTCAGCAAGTCAAGGCGATTCGGCAGTCGCTATCGGGTCGAAAGCCGAGCTATTTCAGTCAGAATCAGCAATTTTTTACCCCAGTCGATCGCTAAAGCTACATGAGAAAAATTCCTCGTTCTTCGCGGATTGTTGTGCATCGCCCAGAGAGCCAGATGCGCCGACCGCTTCAACTGTTGCGTGAAATGTGGCACGATTTGCTAGCATCGCGTGAACTCGCTCGACAGCTTATGGTGCGCGATATTCGTGCAAAATATCGTCAGTCTATTTTAGGATTAGGATGGGCAGTGATTCCACCAGTCATTACCGCGATCGGGTTTTCGTTTGCTAAAAGTGGTGGGGTGATTAACATAGGCGAGACTCCGTTGCCTTATCCCGCCTATGTCATGTTTAGTATGACGCTTTGGCAAACCTTTATCGAAGCATTAACGGGACCTGTTCAAGCTGTCTCAACTGCTTCTACAATGATGTCGCGAGTGAACTTTCCAAGAGAAGCTCTAATTCTGGCAAAGCTGGGAGAAGTTACTTTTAACTTTGGAATTAAACTGGTGTTGATTATCGGATTGTTTCTTTGGTTTCAAATTCCGGTAGGGTTAAGCGTGCTGATTGCACCCGTCGCCCTGATTCATCTCGTCGTACTAGGAACTTTTCTGGGATTGTTGCTGGCTCCAATGAGTGTCCTGTATCGCGATATCACAATGGCACTGACATTAGTCACGGGATTGTGGTTGTTTATCACGCCTGTGGTGTATCCGGTTCCGACAGGCGGCATCTTCGGGCTGATTGTCAAGCTCAATCCCGTGACCCCTCTCTTGGTCACGACTAGAGAATTAGCCACGACGGGAATCATTTCTGATCCACAAGGGTTTTGGATTGCGAGTGTGATTGGGTTTGTGGGTTTATTCATTGCTTGGATTGTGTATCGCCTAGGAATGCCTTTTGTAGTTGAGCGGATTAGTTCGTAATGGTTAATGTTGTCAGTCCAGAAACGCCGATAGAACCAGCTTTAGATAAAGATGAAGTGGTGCTATCGGTGAATGGAGTTTCTAAACGATTCTGTCGGGACTTGAAGCGATCGCTGCTCTATGGTGTCCAAGACATCGCATTAGAACTCAGCGGATTACGTCAGCAAGCGAGTACACTCCGTCCTAGAGAATTCTGGGCGCTTGATCGCGTGAGCTTTCAAGTTCGACGCGGCGAATCGATTGGACTCATCGGTAAGAATGGGAGCGGCAAATCGACCTTGCTGCGCATCATTGCCGGGTTGATTAAACCGGATATGGGCGAAGTTGAGGTGCGCGGGCGGGTTGCGCCGCTGATTGCATTAGGAGCAGGCTTTAATCCAGTGCTCACTGGGCGTGAGAATATCTTTGCGAACATGTCGATTTTAGGTCTGACGCGGCGGGAAATTCTCGATCGCTTAGATGAAGTTATCGATTTCGCGGAGATTGGGGATGCGCTCGATTCTCCGGTTCAGACTTATAGTTCTGGGATGGCGGCTCGTTTGGGGTTTGCTTGTGCCATTTATACAAAACCCGACATTTTGCTCATTGATGAAGTATTAGCAGTTGGAGATGTTCGATTTCGCTGTAAGTGCTATCGAATGTTGAATGAACTTCAGCGCCAGGGTACTTCTTTTGTCTTAGTGTCTCACAATGCCAATTCGATTTTGGGCGTTTGTGAGTCTGGTGTGTATATCAATCAAGGCAAGTTAATTGCAACGGGTGCAGTCGAGAGAGTGATCACTCAGTATGAGTCGGATTTGTTTCTGGGTGAAGTTGAGAAAACAGTTGGCGCGATCGCGCTTCCTAAACGGTCTCCGGACGAAAGTTTAGGACTGGATATCACGGCACTCTCGTTTCAAGATGCTGAAGGTCATCCGCTTACCGTGGTGCGAACCGGGGAGCTTACACGTTTTTGTATTGACTGTGTAGCGCATGATGCGATCAACGATCTCACAATTGATGTGTTGCTGAAAGAGCAATTCGGTGAGGGGGAATGGGTACAACTCCTGAGTAACTTAAAGACCCAACAAACGATTAATGTTTTGCCAGGTCACAATCAAATTCAGATGGTGCTTCCTTACTGCGGCTTAAAGCCCGGGGTATACATCATGAAGCTGAGTATTCGACGCGATCGGCTATATATGTTGGATGCGGTGGAGTCATTCCGATTCATGGTTGAAACCGAGCAAAACATGAGCAATTGTGCGTTTTATCAGCCTGTGGAATGGAAAGTCAGCCAAGAGGGATAAAAGAGTGATTACTTTCTTAACGTTTCATCTTGATCCCACGAAAGAAGCTTCTGAGCTGATTGCGAATCAGAACATTCTTTTAGATCGCAAGCGCGATTATATGCGAATGATTGAACTGCTTGCACGATCGGCAAAAATCTTTCATCCAAGCTGTGAATTTGTCTTGCTGACCGATCAAAAAACGAACTTACTGGATCTCGATCCGAATATTCGAGTTTGTCGATATGAGCTTGAATCGGATAAGGTCACCCTGAGTAAAGTTCGAGCTTTACGCGAATTTATTGCTCAAGAGAGTGAGCCAAATTCTCATTGTGTTTTGGCAGATTCAGATGTGCTCATTAATGCAAATCTTGATCCGTTATTCGAGCAAGCCTTTGATGTTGGCTTGACCTATCGCGACAATTTAGAGATGCCGTTTAACTCTGGATTGATTTATGTGAAAAATAACGGCGATCGACAAAAGCTAGTTCAATTCTTTGACCAACTGATCGATCTCTATTGCCGCGAGTATCTAAGCGAATTGTGGTACGGGGATCAATATATTCTGATCGATACGGTTGGGCGAGATCGGTTTTGGCAGAGAGCTTCAGATCTGATTTCAGTTGGAGAATATGATTTTTTGATGCTGCCTTGCGAGCGATATAACTTCTCGCCAGAAAACATGTTTAAGTCAATTTTATTGCCGCTTTCACATGTGAAAGCTCTCCACTTTAAAGGCGCGCGCAAACGCTTGATCCTACCGTTCTGGACAGCGCATTTAGCATATCGTGAGCAATCAGGATTAACCGCATTTCTCCTCTTGATTCAAGGCAAATTAAAAATTCTGCTGCAATCGCTGAAAGAATTCGTACAAGAGCAACCTGCCTTAAGACAACGATTCAAGCAGAAGTTATTTTCGCAACCTGAGTAATACCGATGAAGACATTATCTCAAACATTCATTGACCGAGCACGACTGGAATCGTTTGATCGACAAGCGTTTCTCGATCGCAAACCTTATCCATGGCAAAATGTTGAGGACTTTCTCACACCCGAAGGATTTGCAGCCCTTGATCGAGATTTTCCGTCGCTTGAACTCTTCGAGAAACATTCGGATATCGAACGAGCGTATGGGCAACGTCCCCACAATCGCTACTATCTGGCGTATGAAAGCTCAATCTATCACGGCAAATACATTGAAAAGAGTGATAAGGGAATTGTTAGACACAACGAGCTTCCGCTAGTGTGGCAGCAGTTCATTACCGACTTAGAGACGAACGAAGACTATCATACTTTGATCAAATCTTTGTTCGGAGTGTCTCAATACACTGTTCGATATGCGTGGCACGTCGGCTTTAATGGCTGTGAAGTGTCACCTCATATGGACTCTCCCGATAAAATCGGGACACACATTCTCTACTTCAATACGAGCGAAACCTGGAAGCCTGAATGGGGTGGAGCAACGTTAGTGCTCAGCGATAAACGGACAGAGAGCTTGAATCCAGATGTGTCTGATTTTGGCAAGGTAGAAGCATCGAGCATCCTGGATAATCGCAGTTTCTTATTTAAGAATGATCCGAATGGCTGGCATGGAGTTGAGCCTCTGAACTGTCCTGAAGGAGTCTACCGACGATTGTTCAACATTATTTTCGAATTTCCCGAAGTCAAACCCTCCCCGAGTGCAAAACTGCGATCGCTGGTGAAAAAAATTGTTCATCGATAACTAAAGCTATGCAAACGAATTCTGTCGAACCTATTCGGATTTTCATCGGATCTAGCCTGAAAAATTCGGTTGAAGAAGCGGTCATGCGTTACACACTGCAAAAGTACACGCGTGCTCCACTTGATATTCATGTGATCAATGGCATCACAGGCAGCGTGAAGAATCTGAAAACGGGTGAAGTTAGAGCACTTCCTGATGGTCTTGCCGATCGCATTCCAGAAGCGACCGCATTTTCGTATGCCCGCTGGGCGATTCCAGAGTGGTGTGATCACAAAGGGCGTGCTTTGTACTTTGATTCGGATCAGCTTGCTATCTCTGATGTTTCTGAACTATGGAACTATGATTTAGCAGGTAAAGCACTTGCAGCGGTTAAGATTAAAGACGTCAAATGTCATCAGTACTATATTGACTATTTCTTGAAGCCGTTGATCGAGACTCCTGAGATTCTCTATCTATCAAGCGTAATGGTCATCGATTGTGAAAAGACCCCTTGGAAGCTCCATCAACTTGTCGATCTGATGGATCAAAATGCGTTCTCATCCGTCAGCTTAATGAACTTAGGTGAGGATTTTCGACGCTACTTTAACTGTGAAGTTGTTGCTCTTCCCTGCGAATGGAATCATCTCAATCGTATTGATCGAGATTCTAAGCTGGTGCATTTCACTGATTTGACCGACCAGCCTTGGCGCTTTGATCACAATGATATTAGCGATTTGTGGGAGCGATTTTACTTAGAAGCGTTGGATGCGGGATTTGTGCCGAAAGAAACGCTTGAAATTGCCTTGGAGCGCAAAGGAATTTTACCCAGAATCAAAGCGTTAGGAGAAATGCCAAAACTGATTCGCCGTCCGGTTAACTGGGTTTGGCGAACTTGGGATGGCACAAAATTCGATTTCCTGCGGTGGTTAACTCATCAGATCGATCGCGTGAAATTCTATCGTTCTCGGCTTGTTCAGAAAACCAGCATTCATACCTGATGAACTTCTCTTTACTCGATTCAACCGTTGCAGATCGCGATCGCTTTTTCTGGGAGGCAGTCTGCAACTGGTCGAACGATACTTCGGTCAATCCAGTGATCGCTGGCATCGATTATAGTGAATTAACGCGCTGTTTTCTATGGGATAAAGTAGCTCGATCGATTCGCGCTCAGCATCCCGAACGGTTCGCATTCGAGCAAGTCCGATTAAAACCCGTTGCTGATCTAATTCAGCCCCATCCGAATCGACTCAAATTTGGTTGCAAACAAGCGCTGAGTCGATTTGCAGCGTGGCAAGATATTCGATCGCTGCCGACAAAAAACAGTCTGTATGTACCTTGTTGGCATCCGACCTTACACACAGTTGTCCAATCGCTGGCTGAGTCTTTTACAGTCGTTACGCCTCAAGGGAGTCACTTTAGCCAGCTTCCAACCATTCATCCTATTCGGTTGCCACTCAGTGCAGACTCACCGAATCCGTCGCAGGTGGAATCGCTGCATCACGGCATCATCACCGGATTAAAACAACAAGGCATCGAATTGATCCAGCATGATGTGATCGAACTGCGATCGCAAATTGCTCAACTCTTGCTCCGAACCGAGCAGATTGAAGCTGAACTCTCACTGCTTCGCCCCAAAGCGATTCTCCTGTTTGCCGACAATCATTTTCCAGTCCAGAGCTATGTTCTGGTTGGGCGCAAACTCGGTATTCCCACAATCATGACGCAGCATGGATTGGACTGTGAGCAGTACTGTTTGGAAGAGGCTTACGCGGACTATATCAGCGTTTGGGGAGTATCCCGATTACACCGTTATCAAACGAGATCGTCAGGGCAACCAATTCAACTTCAGGTGAATGGCAATCCAGACTATGATGGGCTGACACCACCCACTCAGATGGATCGCTCTGGCTCCTATTGGCTTTGGGCAACTCGTCCCCATGCGCCCGAAAAATGCTATCTTCCTTCACGCCATCCTCAAGAAGGCATTGAGATTCTCAATGCTTTACTGATGGCGCTCTCACGATTGCCGAATGCACGCTTAGTAATTAAGCCGCATCCCTTGGATGATGTGACACTCTATCAATCTACAATCGACCAACATTCCGCTCGTCATCGAGTTTTGATGTCCAGTGATAGTGTGCGCTCGCTGCTTCCTGAGGCAAGTGTTGTGATTTCAGAAGATTCAACTGTGGGACTAGAAGCAATGTTCTTTGGCAAGATTGTGGTTCACGCCCATTTTGCAGCTTCAGAACCTGTGATGCCCTTTGTGAAATATCAGGCTGCACTACCCGGTTATACCGCTGAAATGCTGCGCACGACTTTGGAAAACCTGGAGCAAGTGACGGAGGCACAAGCAAAACAGCTGTTTGCAGGACAATGCCGATTGATTCAAGATTTTGCGGGTGATTGTGACGGGCAAGCACTGAAACGAGTTACTGCAATGATCCAGAGAATTTTGGAGCAATGACATGGTTCCAAAATATTGTTCAAAATCAGGAACTTATTCAACGGACTTTCTTCAGAGCGAAAAACAGTAGCACACATTAGACGATGAGCCTTCAAGCTGGCTGGGTGCATACAGGCATTGCACAATTCACTGAAGGACAATCATCACATGAAAGGAAATCGTTCAGCCGTTCTAAGCTACATGCCCCAACTCGACAGCTTACGATCGTTTGCAATGTTTGGGGTGATGATCACGCACTTTTTAAGCCCTGAAGATCCGATTCGGTTGCAAATTCCTTGGGGATGGTTAGGCGTTCGACTGTTCTTTGTTCTGAGTGGATTCCTAGTAACAGGTGTCCTGATCGCCTCTCGACAGAAAATCGAACAACAACAGGCTTCTCCCTGGAAGATTCTACAAAACTTCTTTATCCGGCGATGCTTCCGATTGTTCCCGCTCTACTATTTATATCTTGCATTTGCCTTTATCATTCACCCTGACATTCGGGGCAATATTCTCGCTTTTATCCTGTACGCCCAAAACATTCTATTTGCCTTTCAGCCTGAGACGTTTGGGCTACTTTCACATCTTTGGACTTTAGCGATCGAAGCTCAGTTTTATTTGATTTTGCCGTGGCTGGTCATCTGTCTGCCCAAAAAGATGCTCATTCCTCTGTTAGTGGCAATGACTCTGTTTTCTCCGATGTTGCGATTGGTATTACATGTCTACGGTTTGACTCCGCATCAAGCCAATATGATGGTTCCAACGCACTTTGATACGCTCTGCTTAGGGGGCTTGCTCAGTGCGTTGATGGCAGCGGGACAGTCTGGACAAGTGCTAGCAAGAAAGCTCTGTTCGATCGGGCTGTGGCTGGGTGCGCCGATGCTCATGGCATTTATGTTTGGAAGACTGGTTTGGGGAGATGCTGCAATTTTCGTCACCCTCGATGAAACTGGAGCAGGATTGTTTTTTACCTGGCTCATTGGGCGAGCTTCTGTTGGGTTTAACGGATTGGCTGGAGCCATCTTGAACCAAAACTGGCTTGTGTATGGCGGCAAAATTAGCTATGCCGTATATCTATTTCACTTTGAGATTCCGCCGTTCTTTCAAAACCAACTCTTAGGGGGGTTAAATGTGAGGGCGATCGACAATACGCGCATTCTTTTCCCGGTCTATGTTGCAGTCTCGATCGTCATTGCAATCCTGGCTTGGAAATGGATCGAAGAACCGATGAATCAGCAGAAAAAGTACTTTGTCTTAAAATGAGCCTGACCCATGAAGAAAATTGCATTTATTGGCATCAACGATACTGCACCTTGGGGAGGCAGCGAAGCACTTTGGACACAGACAGCGATGCGGCTGGCTCAGTCTGGTTATCAAGTCGGAGTGAATGTGAAAGGATGGGCAACCAAACCCAAGCAGATTCAGGCACTTGAGTCGATGTGTTCGGTTACGTATCGCTATTACGATCGCAATTTGCTCGAAAAGTTGACCTTCATTGCTCAGCGCGGCAAGCAGTTTTATCGCTGGCTCGAGCGCTTTCAGCCCGATTTAGCAGTCATCAGTCAAGCCTGTAACAATGATGGACTGTACTGGATGGAAGCTTGTGCTGCTCGAAACATTCCCTATGTCACGATCGCACAATCGGGTTCTGAGCAGTATTGGTATCCCGATGCGCTAAATCAACGACTCGCGATCGCGTATCGCCAAACTCAGCGCTGTTATTTCGTCTCGCAACGGACACTCGATCTCACGATCAAACAGATTGCGATTGAATTACCGCAAGCGGAAGTGGTGCGAAACCCATTTAATGTAGCATACGATGCGGCTCCACCTTGGACTTCGACCGATGCGGGCTTTAAGCTCGCCTGTGTGGGACGAATTAATCCTGTGAGCAAAGGACAAGATGTACTATTTGAAGTGCTGCGATTGCCAAAATGGAAAAATCGTCCACTCACAGTTACGTTGATCGGAGCTGGCGATCATGTCGAAACGCTGAAGCGCCTGAAAACTCTCTGGGATCTGCCCAATATCGAATTTGGTTCATTCACTCCGAATATCGAAGAGGTCTGGGCAACGCATCATGGCTTGATTTTGCCATCTAGGTACGAAGGATTACCGCTGGTCATTGTTGAAGCGATGTTGTGTGGGCGAACTTGTATCGTGACAGATGTTGCCGGAAATACAGAGTTAGTCGAAGACGAGGTGAATGGATTTGTTGCAAAAGCGCCTACACCTGAACTATTGGATGAGGCGCTCGAAAGAGCCTGGGACGCGCGTGAATCTTGGTATGAACTGGGCAAAGCCGCCTCTGAAAAGGTGCGTCGCGTCATTCCTCCAGACCCGATCGAAGTATTTGCTCGAACGCTTGAGCAAGTGCTGGCATCGATCTAATCAAATCGCCCTTTTACATCAATTGTGCTCTCTTTTCCGGAAAAGCCTGCGCATAGTCACGGAGTCTTGACGCAGGTAAACAATTGTTAAACCTCTATCATTTCTCCCTGACTGCATGATTGATACCAGAATACGAGGGTAATTACAGATCGTAGAATTGCTGAGAGTTGAGCTTTGAGGGTCGCCTTTGATCTCAGTTCCTCTCCTTCTTCGCCTGCTGCTCATTGTGGCAGAAAAGAAGATTTGATACGAAACTTGTGTCTATTTTCTCCCTGTTGTTTGGAGGCTTTTATTTAATGCCATTGACTCAACCAGAGCTTCACGGGTCACTTTACGGATCGCAAGTCCGATCACTGCTCCAGCTCGAAGCCGACGCGATCGCGAGAACTGCTCAACAGATCGATCCGCATGCGATCGAACAAGCCGTTACACTCTTGCTCAACTGTCGCGGCAAAGTGGTGCTGTCTGGAGTCGGTAAGTCTGGCATTGTTGCTCAGAAAATCGCTGCCACGCTCAACAGTATCGGCGCAATGGCGGTCTATCTCCATCCTTGCGATGCCCTACATGGTGATTTAGGAATTGTCCATGCTGCTGATGTCGGCGTGATTCTCAGCAATAGTGGCGAAACGGATGAACTCTTACAGATGATGCCGCACCTCAAACATCGTCATGTGCCGACAATCGCGATCCTAGGGAATCTCAACTCGTCGCTGGCACAACAAGCGACCGTCACACTCGATGCGTCTGTCGATCGAGAAGCCTGTCCGTTGAATCTCGCACCGACAACTAGCACGACCGTGGCATTAGCAATCGGAGATGCGTTAGCAATGAGCTTGATGCAGATTAAGCAAATTACACCAGAAGAATTTGCCTTCAATCATCCAGCAGGTCGGCTCGGTAAGCGTCTGACTCTGACAGTAAAAGATCTCCTGCATCCAGATAGTCCCAAACTGGCTCCCGATGCCTCTTGGTTAGAAGTGCTGGCTGCCATCACGCAGGGAGGCTTAGGAGCCGTCAGCATTATCAACGATCAAGGACAGTTGCTGGGATTGATTACTGATGGGGACTTGCGGCGCTGGATACAGAAACTAGAGTTTACAGAATTAGCACATACGATCGCTGTACGATTAATGACTCCGAAGCCGATCGTCGTCACTCCAGAAACGCTCGCTTACGATGCCCTGCAATTAATGGAAAATCGCACGTCTCAGATTGCAGTCTTGCCTGTGGTTGATGATGAGCAACGCTGTTTAGGACTGATTCGACTACATGACATTGTACGGAGTGGCTTGTAATGGTAAGGATTTTGGCAGTTATTCCAGCGCGGTATGCGTCAGTGCGATTTCCTGGTAAGCCGTTGGTGCAAATCGACGATCGACCAATGGTGCAATGGGTATATGAAGCTGCAAAACAGTGTTCTGCATTCTCGCACGTGGTCGTCGCGACGGATAGTGCTGAGATCGCGGATTGTGTTCAAAGCTTTGGGGGAGCAGTGGAGATCACTTCGAGCGATCATGCGACTGGAACGGATCGAGTCGCAGAAGTAGCAGAACGCTATCCAGACATTGAGGTTGTGGTGAACGTTCAAGGAGATCAGCCGTTTGTCACGGCAGCAATGCTGCTGCAACTCATTCAGCCTTATCTGGATGGAGAAAGACCAGAAATGACGACGCTGGCTTGTCCTTTAGATCAAGAGACCGGATATCGCGATCCGAATGTGGTGAAAGTGATCTGCGATCAATATCAAAACGCGCTGTATTTCTCGCGAGCGTCGATTCCGTACTATCGCAATACGACTTCTGCTCCAGTGTTTCATCATTTAGGACTGTATGCGTTTCGACGAGACTTCCTCGCCCAATATGCGACACTCACTCCAACACCGCTCGAATACTGTGAAGCATTAGAGCAACTGCGGGTATTAGAGCATGGATATCGCATTCGGGTCTGTCGCACCGAAGCTGCGGTTCCAGAAATCAATACTCCTGAAGATTTGATCGCAGCACAACACTGGATCGCCTCGTCAGTTGCTTTATAAGTTAGTTTTGCGATCGTCTTGCAAAGTTGTTCCACTCAGATTGTCGTTGTCCTTGATTTCGGTTGCGATCGCGTCTGATTCGCACCGCAAACCTTCTGGTGCATCCCAGTATTTCTATTCACCTGCACCTTTTAAACCGAAATGTACAACGCTTTCTCTGGCGAGAGTAGTACGCGCAACGCTGTCTCTACAGTCGAGTTATCGATCGTCATGCCTTGTTTGAACGAAGCAGAAACCCTTGAAACCTGTATTAAAAAAGCACAATGGTATTTAGAACAGCATCAAGTCTCGGGCGAAGTTATTATTGCGGATAATGGCAGTACTGATGGATCTCAAGAAATAGCTCGTAGTTTGGGTGCGCGAGTGATTGATATTCCACAGCGAGGATATGGAAGTGCACTTCGAGGCGGTATTGAAGCAGCACGTGGCGAATATGTGATTATGGGTGATGCGGATGATAGCTATGATTTCACGCGGCTGACACCGTTTCTCGCAAAGTTGCGAGAAGGGTACGACTTGGTGATGGGAAATCGGTTTCGCGGCGGGATCAAACCGGGCGCGATGCCGCGACTGCATCGATTTCTGGGCAATCCAGTTTTAACTTGGGTCGGACGAGTGTTGTTTGCGAGTCCTTGTGGAGATTTTCACTGTGGATTGCGCGGATTCAGAACTCGGAGCATTCAAGAACTGGCGCTTCAGACCACGGGGATGGAGTTTGCCAGCGAAATGGTGGTGAAAGCGACATTGTATCGGCTCCGCATGACTGAAGTGCCTACAACTTTATCGCCTGATGGTCGAAGTCGTCCCCCGCATCTTAGAAGTTGGCGCGATGGTTGGAGGCATCTCCGATTTCTGTTGCTTTACAGTCCTCGTTGGCTCTTTCTGTATCCTGGAATTTTGCTGATGCTGATGGGTGTGTTGCTGTCTGCATGGCTACTGCCTGAAACGCGCGGCATTTTTGATGTTCATACGCTCTTGTACGCGGCGACTGCTGTGATTGTTGGATTTCAAGTCACTGCCTTCGCGGTCTTTTCCAAGCTGTTTGCAATTCGAGAAGGATTGTTGCCGCCCGATCAACGATTGCTGCGCGTGCTGCGTCACATCTCACTAGAGTCTGGGCTGATGCTAGGTAGTGTGCTTTTGACAGTAGGCGTTGGGGGCACGATTTATGCCTTGAATGTCTGGAGCGGAACTTCTTTCGGTGAGCTGAATCCTTCGATCGTGATGCGATTAGTCATTCCATCTGTGACAGCGCTGGCGTTAGGTGTGCAAGTAATTTTTTCTAGCTTCTTTCTGAGCATTCTAGAACTCTAGTGAGATTGAGACTTATGATTTCGACACAGCATGATAGCCCTTATATCGGTCCAAAGCTGGGCGGATTTGCAACTCAGCTTTCCTGGTATGCTCGGCAGCAAATGTTTAAGACGCTGATGCAAGTTGCTCCAATTTCTAGTAAGACGCGGGTGCTTGATGTAGGGGTGACTTCGGATCAGCGGCTTGACTGTAACTTTTTTGAGAAGCTTTATCCCTATCCAGAAAACATCACAGCTGTGGGAACTGAGGATGCGTCTTTTTTAGAGCAAGAACATCCTGGACTAACGTTTGTGCGAACGGATGGATCAGGGTTGCCGTTTCCCGATCGCAGTTTTGATGTGGTCGTCACGTTCGCAGTGGTAGAGCATGTCGGCAACGCTCAACAGCAAAAAGCCTTCATTCGGGAACTCTGCCGCGTTGGGAAGACTTGTTTTATTACGACTCCGAATCGCTGGTTTCCGATCGAGTTTCACACGAGCTTACCGCTGCTTCACTGGTTGCCTCCGAGTTGGTTTCGAGCGATTCTCAAACTGATGGGTAAGTCTTTTTGGGCATCAGAAGCCAATCTAAATCTATTAACCGAGCGAGACGTGCTCAAACTATTTCCAGCCGATTCTAAAGTACAGACGAAGCACTTTAAGCTGTGGGGAATGCGATCGAACTTAGTGTTCTATTCAGAGAATTAGCACACCATGAAATCAATTCGAGTGGACAATTGGATCGCGGTTCTATTTGTCGGAGTAGCTTGTGCGATCGTAGGACTACGCTCTCTGAGTCCATTAGTGCTCAACAGTGATGCTTCAGTTCAGATTGGAGCGGCACTTTCACTGTTAGATGGAGATGGATTTGGGACTTACATTCTCAATTCAGATGTGACACAACCGCCGAAGGTTAATCCACTCACTTGGTATGCACCTGGCTTTTCGCTAGTTTTGTTTGGATTGTTAAAGCTCGGATTACCGATGCCGACCGCATTGAAAGCGATGTACGCGATCGCGTCAATTGTAGGCTGGTTAGGATGGGGATTGATCTTCCGCGATGTGATGAGATCGCAGCAAAAGGGGGCGCTTTCTCAATGCGTTGCAGGTTTGCTTGCAGTCTTGCTGCCCTTTTATTTCACTTACGATTGGATTGGAACTGATTTATTTTTGTGGGCGGGTATTCCGTTGATCATTCGCTTATTCTATTCGAGCAATGAGCGAAATGATGCATCATTCTGGATTGGTTGCTTAGTCGGCTTGATGTATGCGTTTCGATATGCCGCAATTTTCATCATTGTTGGCTTCTGTTTGTTCTTTTTGATAAAGCGACGAAACTTTCTCAAATTAGGAAAGATTCTTCTAGGATTTGGGCTGTTTTATGGCGCAATCTCAATCTATCGATCGCTGGTCAGTACCCGCGTTCCAAGCCAGCTTACGGTATCTGGGTTATTACAACCCGATGCTTTGTTGAGAAAACTCATACAGATTGCAGACGGGTTGAGACAAGTTCGGTATCTGCTCTTTAGCCATTTGAGCGGAGTGATTCCGAGTGGTCGAATTATCATTGTTCTCGTGTTTGCGTTATTGCTGATTTATGCTTCGATTTTGGTTTGGGGCTACCCTAGCGGTTCAGAGAAAAGAAGCAGCAATTCTCGATTAGAGATCATTCTATGTCTAAACTTTGGACTGATTTCAATGCTCGCAGTGATCAGCTTTTTTTCGTCGATCGATTTCATTTATCTAGCTGACCAACGATACTACTACCCGCTTTTTCCATCGCTGGTTCTGGTTGCGTATGAAGTTGGATTTGGGCAAGCTCAGACCGGATTTGACTGGAATCGGTTGCTGAAGATCGTTTCGCTCGTTTTTTTAGGAAGCTTGATATTTTTCTCAACGACTGTCTTTTTACGTGCTCCTGATCGAGTATTTGGCTTTGATCGATTTGATGCTAAAACCTATCTGACAGAGTATCCTAGCAACAAGATTTTGAATCGGCATCCAAACAGTTATGAAGCCGCGATCGAGTCACTCAAAAAGAATCCGCAGGCGAAGATTATCTCCTTTGCTGAAAACTTCGATTTTTATCACACATTAGATCCTGAAATTCGCAGACGGTTTTTACCTTCTTCCTATCTGAAACAAAAGATTTTTTCAACGCATACTTCAAGCCGCGATTTACCCGTTTACTTAATCTTCGGAATGGAAGAAAATTGTAAATCTTACTGCTTTTATGACTCTGGAAAAGAAGTTGAACTTATCGAGCAAATTGCTCCACCAAAAGTGGTTTATGAGAACAATCAGGAAAAGGTCAGAATTCTATCGACTAAGCTACCAAAAGGACTCAAATTCAAGTTTTCTCTATGAAACCAATTCAGACAGAACATTGGATCGTAATTTTGTTTGTTGGAATGGCTTGTGCGATCGTGCTTTTACGATCGCTAGCTCCGCTTTTGATAAATAGTGATGCTTCAGTTCAGATTGGTGCGGCACTTTCGCTGCTTAATGGAGAAGGATTAGGAACATACATTCTGAACGATGATCTTTCGCAGCTTCCGAAAGTGAATCCGCTCACTTGGTTTGCTCCAGGGTTTTCGCTTACTTTGTTTTTATTACTCAAAGTTGGATTTTCGGTTGCGATCGCACTCAAGTTTATGTATGGGATCGCAACGATTCTCGGCTGGTTCGGATGGGCACTCATTTTTCGTGATGTCATTCAATCCCAACAACAAACATTCGTCTCAAACAGCGCTGCCGTTCTGCTAGCGCTCGGACTTCCGTTTTATTTCACTTATGATTGGGTTGGAACTGATTTATTTTTATGGGCGGGCATCCCGTTTATCATCCGCTTATTTTATTTGAGTGAATTGTCCCAAGATGACAAACTCGATCGATATTTCTGGCTCGGATGCTTAGTTGGCTTAATGTATGTCTTTCGATATGCTTCAGCTTTTATTTTTATTGGTTTTCTTCTACTGTTTCTAATCAGAAGAAAAGGATTAATTAAGCTTAGAAAAATTACTCTAGGGTTTGGAATCTTTTTGTGCGCGGTTTCACTGTATCGCATATTTGTTAAGACAACTGTTCCCACTCAGCTTACTTCAGAGAGATTTCTTCAAATCGATATATTACGCAGCAAGCTTTCTGAAATTATTAATAGCATCACGCAATTTAAGTTTCTTTTATTTAGCCATCTTAATCATTACTATATTCCTGGCAGTCGATCTCTAGTGATAGTTATATTGCTAGTTTTATTATTTGTTTTAATCTGGGGCTATCCAAGTTTTAAAGCAAGAAACTTAAGAAATCCTCGAATTGAATTCATTCTCTGTCTTAATTTTGCACTTATTATTTTCCTCGCTTTGATTAGCTTCTTTTCTTCTGTTAACTTTCTATATCTCGGAGATCAACGTTACTATTATCCGCTTTTTCCTTCACTCACATTGCTGATTTATGAAGTTGGGTTTTGCACAATAGAAAATAAGCTCAATCAAGACCAAATTATCAAGACAATCGCTCTACTTTATTTGGGAGTTCTAGCGTTTTCTACAACGACTGTATTTTTACGTGCACCTCATCGAGTCTTTGGCTTTTGGGAGATTAACCCTCCGGTTGATATTGCAGCATACCCAAGTAACGAAATTCGGAGTCGATTTCCTGAAAGCGATCGCAAAGTGATTGAACTATTACATCAAAATCCGAAAATGCTCGCGATTTCTTTTGCTCAAAGCTTCATTTTTTCTCACCTTGTAGAAACAGATATACGTAAGCGGATGTTGCCTGTTGCAGCGGTCGCAAATGTGAATTCAAATTTTTTATCTCAACATACTCTTAGCCAGGAGATTGATGCATTTCTCATTTTCGGCATTGATGACAGTTGTAAAACTTACTGCTATCACACAACGAGTAGAGAAGTCGAATTAATGAAACAAATTCCCCCTCCCCAGCTTGTGTACAAAAACGAAATCGAGAAAATTAGAGTCTTCTCGACTAAGCTACCAAAAGGATTAAAGGTTGTGTTTTCTTCGCAAGCGTCTCCGATATGACTCAGCTAACTCCCAGAGCAATTCCGGTTGTGATGATTCATACCGGGTATTCACCTTATTTGCCATACACACTTGCTCAAGCCAAAGCAACGAATCCTCGATCGCAAATTGTTCTATTAGGTGATCGACGAAATGCTTTTCTCAACTTTGTACATCACAATGACATCTCGAACTATTTTGCGGCAGCAAAAGCGTTTGATCAGGTGTATCGCAATCAGCACCGAAGTCCCAATAGCTATCAGTATGAGTTGCTGTGTTTTCAGCGCTGGTTCATTTTGAAAGAATTTATGGAGGTCAATCATATTCCCGTCTGCCTGCACATTGATTCCGATCTAATGCTTTATGGCAATGCAACTGAAGAGTTCGATCGGATTCAAGTGAAGCATCCGAAGGTTGAATTTACTGTACACAATCGAGGCTGTGGACATAACTCGTTTATTACGCTGAGCGGCATTCGTAAGTTCTGTAACCTGATTATGGAGACTTACACCAATCCAGACTTGTTTGAGATCATCGAACAACAACAAGCCAAGCGACGTGCAGATCGTCCGCACTTGCCGATTGAGGTTTTAGGCGGAATTTCAGATATGAGCTTGCTGCGGCGATTTTGCGAATTGTATCCCGATAAAATTGCTTCAACAGGGGAGATCATCGAATCTGCCACATTCGACTTCAAAATCGACTCAGACAGCGGCGGATACGAGATGGAAAACGGTTTGAAAAAGATTCAATGGAGAAATCGACAGCCGTTTTGCAAACAATTGAACTCGGATCAGTGGGTGCGGTTTAATTCGCTTCACTTTCAAGGCGGAACGAAGAAACATATTGACCAATACTTCAAAGGCAATGTTCTGACGGTGTTCTATTACAAGCTGACTGGTCGCGTACTCTGGAAGCTCCAGCACTCGTAGACTACAAATCTCGCCACTCTATTCGCAGTCAATCCGGTATCATCTGAGATCGTTCAGTCACTGCGCTCAATGCTTTAATCTTTACTTGAAGAAGCCATTCCTATGAATCAAGTCAACATCTCACCTGGGATCACGATTGGAGAACATCAGCCATTGGCGCTGATTGGCGGTCCTTGTGTGATCGAATCAGAAGACTTTACGCTGAAAATGGCAGACCAGATTAAACAAGTCTGCGATCGCTTATCGATTCCGTTCATCTTCAAATCCTCATTCGACAAAGCAAATCGTACGTCGATCATGTCCTACCGAGGACATGCGATCGACGAGGGCTTGGAAATTTTGCGGAAGGTGAAAGAAAAAATTGGAGTTCCGGTACTGACTGACATTCACGAAAGTAATCAAGCTGCAATCGCGGCTGAAGTCGCCGATGTGCTACAAATTCCTGCTTTCTTGTGTCGCCAAACGGATCTCTTAGTTGCTGCGGCTGAAACGGGACGTACGGTGAATGTGAAAAAAGGGCAGTTCCTCGCACCGTGGGATATGAAGAACGTAGTTCGGAAGCTGGAAACGAGCGGCGCGAAAAACATTTTGCTGACCGAGCGCGGGACAAGCTTTGGCTATAACGCGCTAGTTGTGGATTATCGATCGCTGCCGCAGATGAGAGCACTTGGCTATCCGGTTGTGTTTGATGCAACACATAGCGTTCAGATGCCCGGAGGACAAGGCGATAAGTCTGGTGGTCAGCGTCATTTTGTTCCGACGCTTGCAAGAGCGGCTGCTGCCGTTGGGATTGATGCACTGTTCATGGAAATTCACGAAGATCCTGACAATGCACCCAGCGATGGTCCGAATATGATTCCACTGTCAGAATTAGAAGCGGTTTTGAAGCCGATTTTGCAGATTCGCTCGGTGGTCTCTGAATCATGACTTTGATCCCTCAAGCCGAACTCGAAGCACGATTGGCTCAAGTGCAGTTACTTGCACTTGATGTTGATGGTGTTCTGACGGATGGTGGATTGTATTACACCGAAACGGGCGAAGAACTGAAGAAGTTTAACGTCAAAGATGGGTTAGGGATTCAGCGAGCCATGGGTTGCGGGGTACAAGTTGCAATCTTTTCGGCAGGATCTTCTTCAGCGACCTTGCATCGGGCGAAGCGGTTGGGAATTCAGCATGTGTATCTCAGAGTTCCAGATAAGTTAGCTGCACTGAAACAATTGTGTGAAACCTTGTCGGTTTCGCTCGATCGCGTCGCTTATATCGGTGATGATTTAGTCGATATTCCTGCCATGCGAACGGTTGGTGTGCCGATCACGGTTGCCGATGGAATGCCCGAAAATCAAGCGGTTGCCGTCTATATTACTCAAAAGTCCGGAGGACAGGGAGCAGTACGCGAAATCTGTGATCTGATTGCGAAACTTCACCCAACTGATGCGAGTTCTACATATCAATCAATCTGATACCTATGGCGGAGCCGCGATCGCGGGTTATCGTCTGCATCAAGGCTTACTTAGTCAAGGCGTGGATTCTCGCTTAATGGTCGGGCGGATGGAAACGAATGACGATCGAGTGTCTTTAGTGCCTCATGGGTCACCGTTTGAGCAGCAATTCAAGCGCGTCACCCAAAAGTTCGGTTTCAATCACGTACATTTGTGGTCAACATTCCAGATCGCTCACCATGATTTTTATCAATCGGCTGAGGTTCTGAATTTCCACAACATCCACACTGGATTTTTTAACTATCTCGCTCTGCCAAGACTCGTAAAACGTAAGCCTGCAGTGCTGACTCTGCATGATATGTGGCTGTTTACAGGACACTGTGCCTATAGCTATGGCTGCGATCGCTGGAAAATCGGCTGCGGAGATTGTCCAGATCTTACGATTTATCCTGCAATGCGCCGAGACAGCACTCGATGGGAATGGAAGCTCAAAGACTGGCTTTACAATCAAGCAGCGTTTTCTGTCATTGCGCCAAGTCGATGGCTGGCAGATTTAGCTCACCAGAGTTTGCTGAGCCGATTTCCGATCTATCACATCCCGAATGGTATTGATCTAGAAGTTTATCAACCGCTGAATCGAGCAGATTGTCGGTCGAAGCTTCAAATTCCCCCCGATCGCCAAGTGATTTTGTTTGTCTCACACACGCTGAAAGATGCCCGTAAAGGTGGTGATGTGATGCTGCAAGCGTTAGGGCGACTTCCTAACTCGGCAAAGTCCAACTTAGTTCTACTCGCAATGGGCGAAGAGGGAGACAACATTGCAGCCCAAGTTGGCATTGATACGATCTCGCTTGGCTATGTGAAAGAAGAACATTTGAAAGCAATCGCTTATTCTGCGGCAGATTTGTTTGTATTTCCGACTCGTGCCGATAACTTACCACTTGTGCTGCAAGAAAGTATGGCTTGCGGAACGCCGATGGTTTCTTGTGACGTGGGAGGAGTTTCAGACTTAGTTCGTCCGGATGTAACTGGATATCTTGCGAAGCCTGAAGATGTCGAAGATCTAAGTCGCGGGATTCAGATGCTCTTGAACTATCCGGAACAGCGTCGAAAGATGGGAGAAGCTTGTCGATCGATTGCGGTTTCAGAATATTCGATCAATTTGCAAGTTCAACGCTATCTCGACGTATACCAGCAGAGTTTATCCCAGTGATCTATGAGTGATAGTCTTCGTGTTCAGTCGTTTCCTAGCGTTTCGATGCCTTCAAAACGTTATCTTTTTGATTCGTTTAAATTCAGTTTGTTGCAGTGGATCGGCAAGATTCCCGCGCAAACAATTCGCCATTTTCTCTATCGCAGGCTCTACCATCTGACGATCGGTGAGGGAACTGTGATTTATAACAGTTGCCATTTTCGTTCTCCTGAGAAAACGATTATCGGTAGTCATACAAGTATTGGCGATCAGTGTGTGTTAGATGGGCGGGGCGGACTAACGATTGGGCATTCGGTCAATCTTTCAACTGCGGCTTGGATCTGGACAGCACAGCATGATTTGAACGATCGAGAGTTTGCTGGAACCTCCGCTCCGGTTGTCATTGAAGATTATGCTTGGATTAGTTCAAGAGCGACAATTTTACCCGGAGTGACGATCGGGAAAGGTGCGGTAGTTGCAGCGGGCGCAGTTGTGACGAAATCAGTTGCTCCGTTTGACATTGTAGGTGGTGTACCTGCCAAAAAAATTGGAGAGCGCAATCAGAACCTCGATTACAAACTGACCTCTTGCATCGCTTTTTGGTAGCCCGAATGATTACAGTGATTACTCCTGTTTACAATGGTGAACATTATATTGAAGCTTGCTTGCAATCGGTTATTGCTCAAAACTGTTCAGAGGTCGAGCATTTGATCATGGATGGGGGATCACACGATCGCACCATCGAAATTATCAAATACTATGCAGATCTCTATCCTCATATTCGCTGGATCTCTGAGAAAGATCGGGGACAGTCGGATGCGATGAACAAAGGGATTCGCCTCGCAAAAGGGGAGATTGTTGGATTTTTGAATGTCGATGATTACTATGAGCCGAATGTCTTGAACCAAGCGATCGAGCTTTTCAAAACGCTTCCGGTTCCAAGCTTAGTCGTGGGTAACTGTAATGTCTGGGATGATCATGGCAATTTGAAAAAGTACAATCGTCCTAAACATCTTCGTTTCACTGATCTCTTACTCGGAGCAAACATTCATCCTCATCCGATCAATCCTTCTGCCTATTTCTATCATGCTTGTCTACACGACACGATCGGAGAATACAACATCGAAGAACACTTTGCCCTTGATGTCGATTTCATTCTGAGAGCCGTCCAAGTTGCAACAGTGAAACATGTCGATCTCACATGGGGAAACTATCGCGAAATTTCTGGTACAAAGACTGTGACCGATTGGCAAACTGGGCAGGGAACGGCTCGATCGGCGGCATTGCTCAAACGCTATCGAGATCAACTTCCTTTCTTAGTTCGCACTCAAAACGCCTTACTCTACGTCGTTCTCAACACTGTACATGATTCAACACACCTGCTAAAACGCGGGATCGCAAAGATTGCTCGATCGCTGAAATAACATGAAAATCGGATATCTGCATATTGGAGCGCCAGAGCACGGAATTGTGCGTTATGGACGCTATTTGGCAAAGGAAGCTAGAACTCGACCTGAACTGAGTGTGATCGAAGCTGAAGTTGTTTTAACTGGAGATCAGAATGTCGATCGACAAAATCTGCAAGTCGCCGCGAAAACGCTTTCTCAAGCGGATATTGTTCACTTTCAGCACAATGCAGAAATCTGGGGCAGAAAACAACAAGTTCAACACCTAGACACCTTCTTCAAAGCTTGCACATCTCCGAAAGTTGCTACGCTGCATGATGTATTCTATCCCCCGCACCATTTACAGCTATTGCAGCAAGTTCTATCCAGAAAGCGATCAATGTTTGACTGGTTAACGACCTTCGCCCGCCAGCAAATATCTCCCAACGTTCGAGCATTGAGAAAAATTGTTCACGAAACGTCTTTTGTGCTGGTCTGTACCGAAGAAGAAGCAAAACGCCTCGATCGCCATACATTCAATGTCAAAATCATTCCTCATTTTGTCGAAACTCGCAGGTTTGATCTCAGTCCAGAAGCTGCTCGTGAGCAGTTGAATCTGTCTGGAAAGACTGTGATTACGCTTTTAGGATTTATCTATCGCGGGAAAGGACATGACTTACTGGTTAAGGCTTTAGCGAAACTTCCCCCACACTATGACGTGGTTTTTGCAGGAGGACTTGGACATGCTGAATTTTTAGAGCAGGTACTAGATTTAGCGAAGACTTTGGGTGTTGTTGATCGTATTCGAGTCACAGGCTATCTTTCTGAAGCCGAGCAAGCCCGATATCTTGCTGCGACTCATCTGGCAGTCTGTCCGTTTGAGAAAACTTCAGCCTCTGGTTCTCTTTGTACCTGGATTTCTGCTCACAAGCCAATTCTGGCGTTTAACCTCCCTCAAATTGCTGAATACAACTGCTTACAACCGAATGCAATTTCGACTTTTTCAACGTATGAACCGGATAGTTTAGCGATCGCAATCGAACAAACGCTCTCACAGCCTCAAGATACAACTGAGATCGCGCAACTGCATCGACATCTCGAACTGCCTGTGATTCTCGATCGACATTTAGAACAATACGCTGCTGTGATTGCTGGTCATGCCTAATCTATCTTTTCTGCTGAAACACTTGAGTCAATCCGGATGGAGCCGAACTGCATGAGCATTGTACTAGATTCGTTTTTTGACCCTAGCCCAGTCGGTCACGGAGGCAATCGTCGCAGTGCTCAAATTGTAGAGCTACTTACGCGATCGCAGATTCCATTCACTCGATTCGAGCGACAACTGCTGACAACGGGACGCGATCGCGTTTTTGCGGCAATCAGAGCGTTGTGCAATCCGAAAACCGTTCGCTTTATTCTGAAGCATCAAATTGAACTTCAACCTGCACTCAAGAATTTGGCATTCTGTGGCTTTCAGCGGCAACTGTATGATCAGGTTTTATCTCAACACACTGAAAGCAATCTTTTACTCTGGGAAGCAACCAAAAACTATGTTGCACCTTATGTTGCGAAAGATCGAAACTTTAAGGTGATTGCCGTTCCCCAGAATATAGAGTATTTTGTTCCGGATGCCTTTCCCGAATCGCTTTCCACAGAGATTCGGGCTTTAGTCAGTGCCGATTTTGTGTTCTGTATCTCACGCGAGGAAGAATGGTTGCTGCGGTTACATGGCGCAAATGCTTACTATCTGCCGTACTATCCACCCCAGGAGATTGAACAACAGTTACTCAATATTCGTGCCCGACGAACACCCGGAGATCGCTTTCTCATTCTTGGCAGCGCGAGCAATCCCCCTACGCGCCAGGGCATAATTGAGCAGATTCAATGGCTCAAACAGATCCGCCCGCATCTCGAATTCGAGGTGGATATTGTTGGTAACAAAACTGAATCGCTGAAAGACTATTGTGATCAAACATTCACGCTCCACGGTACAGTCAGCGATGAGCAACTGACTGCGTTAATGACGCATGCCAAAACTGCTCTAATTCACCAAACTGCAAGTTCTGGTGCGCTCACTCGCATTCCAGAGCTTCTGATGGCTGGAATTCCAGTGATTGCGAATGGAAATGCGTGCCGGAGTGCGTTTAGCTATGCAGGCGTGTATTGCTACGATGACGAATTTGAATTGCTCGATCTCTTCACTCAATCGTTGAATTCGCCTCCCTCGCCACCGCGTCCGATTGCCGCTGAGAAACGTTTTATTGATGCTGTCCAACATCTAAGTCAAGCCTAAATGTTAAAAACTGATCATGTCATGTTGTTCGACCTGCTCATCGGGGGACATCATGGAACATACCTACGGTATCTAGTGAAAGCTTGGCTCGAAGAACCGTTCTCAACAAGACTAACGTTGGTGGTCTCGCCGGATTTTTTCACGGTGCATCAGGAAGTCGTGGAACTCGTCGATCGACATGCTCAGATCGAATTACTCGCGATTTCAGCCCCAGAAGAACAAGAGCGAAAACAGGCTTCAGGTCTTCGATTGGGTTTTGTCGAGTGGCGGATTTTCTGCCGATATGCCGCACAAATTCAAGCGACTCATGCGCTGTTGATGTATTTCGATTACTTTCAACTCGCGATCGCGTTCGGTCAGTCTGCCCCCTGTCCGTTTAGTGGCATCTATTTTCGTCCGACTTTTCACTATCACACCTTCGCGCATCATGCGATGACGCTGAAAGATAAAGTGCGATCGTGGCGACAACAAGCATTACTGTCTCTTGCGCTCAGAGCACCTCAGTTTCACACGTTGTTCTGTCTTGATCCGTTTGCGGTGAAAGCTCTCTCCTCTCGACATCTTGCACCCAAAATTGTTCATTTACCCGATCCAGTCGAAATTGTTCCGGTTTCTAGTGAAACAGTTGCGAATTTAAGAATGAAGCTGGAAATTGAGCCAAATCGGAAGATTTTCTTACTGTTTGGTCGAATCACTGGGCGCAAAGGGGTATATAAGCTGTTTGATGCGGTCAAACAGATGTCTCCGGAGCAATGTCAGCGGATCTGTCTGCTACTCGTCGGTGATATTCCTGCTCAGGACAAAGCTGCAATTGATCAGGAGGTAGCTGAAATTCGCAAATCTCAACCGATTCAAATTTTGATTCAAGAGGGTTTTCTGCGCGAAGCGGAAGTGCCAGCTTATTTTCAGCTTTCCGATATTGTGCTTGCCTTGTATCAGCGGCATGTGGGAATGAGTGGGATTTTGCTACTAGGAGCGGCTGCTCAAAAACCGATGCTGGTTTCAAACTACGGCTTGATGGGAGAACTCACAGAGCGGTATGGCTTGGGGTTATCGATCGATGCCGAGTCTTCAGAAGAAATCGCTCAAAGTTTAGTGGATTGCTTGGGCAATTCTGCTCTGGGCAATATTGACAAAATGCAGTTTTTTGCCGACCAAAATCACTGGAGCATTTTTACTGAGACTATTCGCAGAGAAATTCTTATCTAGGCTTTATTCTAAGGAACCTATGTCAGATATCTACCTTGCACTCTTTATTGTCGCTTGTATCGCCTGTGTTAGCTGGGGACTCGATCGAATGTCGAGAGTGTATCAGTACCCCTTCTTCATGGGAGGAATTTTTGCTGCTTTTCTTGTCCCGCAAGCACTTTCTCTCTATCTAACTAAGAAACTTCCCTCAGAAACTGCACTAGAACGAGTTTTATTAATGTCGTTTCTGTGTGCAACAGCCAGTTTTTTGAGTGCTTGGCTCCCCGCTCCAAAAAAGCCAATTCGATTACTTCAACAATCGCTCAGCGACAAAAAACTGTTTCAGATTGGATTAATACTTGCAGCGGCAGGACTCATTTTTTCTCGTTGGGCAAGTGGAACAGAAGCCACAGTAAACAACCGTGGACAACTCACAGGACTGCGAACAATCTTATCGACCTTCACTTATTTATCGCTTCCAGGACTATCGATTTTGCTATCGTTATGCTTGAAGTGTCCAACTATGTCTCGCTTAGTTGCGACCTTATTCGCTGCGTTAGGTCCTTTACAGAGAGTCGTTTTCTATGGTCGGCGAGAAGTCATAGCGTCTCTTCTACTTACAGTTGCCCTCACCCTCTTCTTTCATAGGGGTTGGAAACCACCGCGATCGCTAGTAGTTGGAGGAGTTGTGTTTGCACTTCTCGCTATCCCATTAGCAGGTGAGTATCGACGTATTAGTTCAAGCGGGGACTGGAGTCAGTTATGGAACTTAGATCCAGTTGGAACGCTTCAGGCAGATATCTCCAACGCGAAAGATTTAGAGCTTGAATGGGCAGCGTTACAGATGGATGCGGCAGTCAAAACCGGGCAATATGGTTATGGTGTTGGCTACTGGAATGAGTTAGTGTTCCGATTTATCCCGGGGCAACTAGTAGGGAGAGATTTCAAAAGCAGTTTGATGATTGAAACTCAGTCTTTTAATCTCAAAAAACTGTACGACGGATTTGTTGTGAATCCTGGATTAGTTCCGACTGGTGTGTGTGATTCTTTTCTAGAATTTGACTATTTTGGCTGTCTAGTATTTCTAGCATTAGGATATCTCTACAAAGTACTTTGGACTTCAGCAACAAGAGACAATAGCTTTGTAGCTCAACTGCTTTACGTTAGTTTTATTCCTAGTGCCTTGAAAGGTGTGACTCATGGAACACGTACCTGTCTTGCAGATATGACTTTTTACTTAATTTTTCTTGGAATAGCAGTTCTATATGCTCGAAAACGAGTTCGCACTTCACAGTCGATCGCGACGACCAGCTAGGAGTATACAGATATCATGTCTAGAAAATCCATCTGTGTGCTATTCAATAATTATGGTCCTTACCACTTCGCGAGAGTAAATGCCTTTCATCATCTTTACAGCGAAATGATTCAATGTGTTGGTATTGAATTAGCGCGCTCTGAAAAGGACTATGCTTGGAAAACATCGAAGGAAGAAGCGGATTTTCCTTTTGTCTCAGTCATTCCAGATCGCTCATTGCAGACAGTCAGAGTGAATCAATTGTTTGCTGCTGTTCATCGAACGCTCTCTCAGGTTAATCCAGATGTCGTTGCGATCGCAGGTTATTTTCAACCTGGAATGTTAGCTGCACTCAGTTGGAGTCGTTTACATCGGAAGCCTGTAATTCTCTTATCTGCTTCTAAAGAAGATGATGCTCCTCGCACTGGAATTAAAGAGCAATTGAAGCGACGATTAATTCACCAGTATCAAGCAGCATTAGTCGGAGGGCAGCCGCAGAAACGATATCTACTGAAGTTGGGAATACCTGAAAATCGAATTTTTCTAGGCTATAACGTGGTGGGCAATGAAGTATTTCATCCGGATCGATTGCGATCACTTCCCAATCCAGTAAAAGCTCCCTTCTTCCTATCGATCAATCGGTTTATCGAGAAAAAAAACATTCCAAATCTCATTACGGCTTACGCTGCGTATGTTGAAAAAACTTCGGAACCGTGGGATTTAGTTTTATGCGGTGACGGAGAACTGAGACCTCAGATTGAAGCACAAATTCAGGCAGAAGGATTAAGCGATCGCGTTCATCTTCCTGGTTTTCTTCAGCAAGCGGAACTCATGCCCTATTTTGCTCATGCCAACTGCTTTATTCATGCCAGCTATCAAGAGCAGTGGGGATTAGTTGTGAACGAAGCTATGGCGGCAGGACTTCCGGTACTGGTGTCCAATCGATGTGGATGTTTTGAAGATTTAGTGATTGAAGGCGTGAATGGTTGGGGCTTTGATCCTAACAGTGTCGAACAGATGCAGCAGTTCATGAGCAAAGTTAGTTCAGATGTAAATTATGCCAAAACAATGGGAGGAGCCGCACTGAGACACATTGAAAAGTTTTCTCCAAACTATTTCGCTCAGGGCTTGCACCAAGCAGTTGAATCCGTATTGAAGTAGAACATGAAAATTTTAATTGTTATTCCTGCGACCGGTCTTGTGTATGGCGGGACATCGAAATTAGTTTTAGAGCTTGCTCAAGCTTTGGGCGATCGAGCACTTCAAATCGATGTCGTGACCACAGACGCGAATGGGGCAACCAACTTAGATGTGCCGCTCTGCACTTGGCAGCAAGAGAAATCTTATCGAATCCAATATTTTCCGCGCTGGCGGTTGAGTGAATATAAATTCAGCTACCCGCTCACAGCTTGGTTGTTTCAGCATCTTCGCGACTATGACTTAGTTCATACGATTTCGCTATTTACTTATCCAGTTGCGATCGCACATTGGTTATGCCAACTGTATAAGATTCCCTATATTGTCAATCCTCAAGGAATGTTAGACCCGTGGGCATTGAACTACAAAGGCTTCAAGAAAAAAGCATACTATACTTTAATCGAGCGTCCAATCCTGCGAAAAGCGAGTGTGATTCAGATGCTTTCTCAAGCTGAAGCCGATGGGATTCGACCTTTATCTTTGCCCGCTCCATTAAAGATTATTCCAAACGGTGTCCATCGACAGGACTTCGATCCGCTCCCTGACTCTGAACTGTTCTATCAAGCCTTTCCAGAGTTGCGAGGTAAATCATTAATCTTATTTTTAGGGCGGATTGACCCAAAAAAAGGGTTAGATCTCTTAGCTCCCGCTTTTGCTCAAATTCATGCAGAGTTTCCCAATACTCATTTAGTCGTAGCAGGACCTGATAACACTGGATTTTTACCAACTGCACAATCTTACTTCGAGCAATCTGGAGTTCTTGAAGCCGTCACCTTTGCTGGAATGCTCACTGGAACACTAAAACATGCAGCACTAGCAGCAGTCGATTTGTATGTCGCTCCGTCTTATTCCGAAGGCTTTAGTCTATCGATCCTTGAAGGAATGGCAGCGGGATTGCCTTGTGTGTTTACAACTGGGTGTAATTTTCCAGAAGCTGCGATCGCACAAGCCGCAAAAGTGGTCGAAATCGATGCGGATGAGATCGCACAAGCGATGCGACGACAGTTTGCCTATCCTGAAGCTGCAAAAGCGCTTGGAGAACGTGCCCGTCACTTAATTTTTCAGCACTATACCTGGGATCAAATTGCCGGAACGTTGCACCAAGCTTATCTTGATATTCTTGATCGAAAAAAACATGCCCTTAGCTCACAACCTGTCTCATAAACAGTCTTCAGAGGTTCGTCTCATGGAAGTTACTCCTTTGATCCTGACTTACAACGAAGCTGCTAATATTGGTCGAACACTGGAACAGTTGACTTGGGCGAAGCGAATTGTCGTCATTGATAGTGGGAGTACCGATGAGACATTAGACATTTTGAGGGCTTATCCTCAAGTTGAGATCTTTACCCGACCGTTTGATACGCACGCCAAACAGTGGAACTATGGCTTAGATAAAGTGGAGTCAGAATGGGTGCTTTCTCTAGATGCAGATTATGTGCTGCCCCCTGAACTGATTGAAGAGATTCGATCACTGTCCACCGATACGCCGATCAATGGATTCTTCATTCGATTCAAATATTGTGTCTTCGGTAAACCCTTACGAGGAACGCTTTTACCACCCCGACAAGCGCTATTTCGACGCGAGAAAGCGAACTACTTTGATGACGGTCATACTCAACAGCTTGAAGTGCAAGGCAAATCTGGTTTTTTGAAGGCACCGATTTATCACGACGATCGTAAACCCTTGGCGCGCTGGCTCTGGGCACAAGATCGCTATATGGTACTGGAGGTGAAAAAATTACTAGCGACACCGGCTCATGAACTGAGTTTGGGCGATCGTATTCGGAAAACCAAAATTCTCGCGCCGTTTGTCATTTTGATTTACTGTCTGATTCTCAAAGGCGGAATTCTTGATGGTTGGGCAGGATGGTATTACACTTTTCAGCGTGTTCTAGCTGAAATTTTGTTATCCATTCATCTGATCCAAGCAGAGAAAGGTTAACAAAATTGCGAAAATCGGTAAACTGAGGTCAAGGGTTCTACCAGTGATCAGGGTCTACCGTGTTAATTCGTTCTCGACTGCTTCGGTGCATTGCCTCCGTTGGCATTCTGCTTGGGTTGGGATATGTCCCGGCTCGACTGGCGATCGCTCGCCAGCAATCCCCCACGCCCGAAATGATTCTTATCTTGGGGGGAAGTTCCGATCGAGAAGAATACACCGTCAACCTCGCCCGACAGTATCCCTCGCTCAAAATCTGGGTATCTAGCGGCTCTCCAGATGCCAAACGCATTTTTCAGCACTCAGGCATTCCGAGATCGCGCTTGTATTTTGACACTCGTGCCACCGATACCGTCACCAACTTTACAACCGTGATCCCCGACTTGAAGCGACGTGGAATTCAGCACGTTTATATTGTGACTTCTGATTATCATATGCCGCGAGCCGAAGCGATCGCGACCGTTGTTTTCGGTAGTCAGGGGATCACCTTTACGCCAATCCGAGTGGTCGGAGAACAGCGCCAAGAATCAAAACTGAGAGTGATGCGCGATGTTGGGCGTTCTGTGCTGTGGCTGATAGCTAGAAAAACAGGGGCAAGTCTTCGAGGTCGATTGCCTGCTATTAAATAGATTGCCGATTCGATGAGAGGTAATAATTTGAAACCGTCTCGACGGGCTGTACTGCTCGCTTTAGTGGGAATTTTGTGCTGTTTAGGGAGCTATTTTCCAGTGAGACTTGCAATCGCACGTCATTTCGCGCCAGTTCCAAAGTTGATTCTCGTTGTGGGTGGAACACCCGATCGTGAACAAAAAGCCGCTCAGCTTGCCCGTGAATATCCAAATTTAGACGTTTGGGTGTCTTCTGGAAGCTCGGAGGCGCAGCAAATTTTCACGAAAGCAGGCATTAATCAATCGAGGCTGTATCTGGATAACCGAGCCACAGATACAGTTAGCAACTTCACGACGATGGTCGATCTGCTTAAACAGCAGCACATTCTGCATGTTTTTCTTGTGACTTCTGATTTTCATTTAGCGCGATCTACTGCAATTGCCACGGTTGTTTTTGGCAGTGAAGGAATTGCGTTTACTCCGGTTGCTGCTTATAACCCCTACTATCCACCAGAATCGCAGTTGCGAATGGTGCGAGATGTGGGACGCGCACTGCTATGGCTTGGAACTGGGCGAACTGGCTCAAGTTTGAAACCTTAATGAATTGACTTATGCAACGATTAAAACTGCTCACATTCTTACTGCCGATTTGCTTTTTGGCTGCCTGTAGTCAGCCATCAAACTTTGCGGAAGCGCGATCGCAATCGGGATCGACCAAAGTTGCAGCCCGAACCTTTACTTGGAATGATCGCCGCGCGATTGGTACGATCTTTCTCGGAAATAGCCCTGCCTATGCTCCGAACAATCCGCGAAAATGGCTGAACTCAAAAGATCTAAATCTCTTTACCCCAGCCGGAAAAACAGAATTCCGAAAGCGTATGATGGGACTCGCTGCCTACTCGATTCACCATTTGCGACAAATCAATGCTCAAGGTGTAATTGTTTTTGATGTCGAAGGAATTGAAGCGGCAGATGGGGCATATACCTGGGTAGGTGATCCAAGACTGCTCGAGGAACGCGCACCGGAAATGGATGAGATTGCCGACGAATTTTTTCAGAAGTTCAAAGATGCGGGCTTACGCGTGGGGGTGACAATTCGATCTCAGTTTATGTATCCTTACCAAACTCCTTTGCCGCCTCGTTGGTGGGAAAAAGATAAGAACATTGCTCACTACTGGTCTTATAAAACCAAAGAAGATGCAGTAAAAGGAATTAGTGAGAAAATTGCCTATGCAAGAAAGCGGTGGGGAGCAACGCTTTTCTATATCGACTCGAACAATGATAAATGGTCGGATGTAATTGCAAAAGTCCAGCAACAATTTCCAGATAGCTTGATCATTCCAGAGCACACTAATAATAATCCAGACTATCTTGCGTTTTCTGCACCTTTAGAGCGGGTTGATGCCTGGAAATACGATGTGAATCGTGAACACCGAGAACAACATCCTCAAGGATTCAAAGCAGTGCTGATTCGAGATCCGAAGCAATTTGAGCAGAAGTATCGTATTTCTCTATATGACTATCTCTTGCCTAAAGTGCAGGTTGGAGATGTGTTGATGATTAATGTTTGGTATCCGGAGCCTTATCAGCAAGTGGTGCAGAAAGTCTACCGCGATGTCTATGGCGATCGTTGTTGTACCTGGAATCCAAAAAATCGTCGTTCGTAATTGTTTTATCAGAATTATTGTGACCTTCATTCACCTCGATCAATACACAATTCAAGATTATTCTCCCGGCGCACCTGCTTGGAAACAATTGCTTTGGTTTTTCATCGGAGATCCGATTGTCCGAAGTCGATTGCTCCCGATCTCTAGTCTCAAAGTTAGGGTACTCCGATCGTTTGGCGCATCGATCGGGCAAGGTGTCCGAATTAAACCGGGAGTCCAAGTAAAATTTCCGTGGCGATTGACGATCGGGAATCATTGCTGGATTGGAGAAAACGCCTGGTTTGATAATCTTGCTCCGATTGTTTTAGAGGATCATATCTGTGTGTCCCAATCGGTTTATTTCTGTACTGGTAATCACGATTGGACAGCTTCAACTTTTGATTTGCGAGTTGCACCCATTACCGTAAAATCTGGCGCTTGGTTAGCTGCACGATCGACGATCGCTCCCGGTGTTGAAATTGGCGAAGGCTCGGTTCTGAGCTTGGGAAGCGTTGCTGTAAAATCACTGACTTCTTGGACCATCTACGCGGGCAATCCTGCGGTTGCGATTAAACCTCGCACTATCAAAGAGCAAAGCTTTTCTTCTAGTCTGTTAAACCCATGAAAGTTTCTATCATTACTGTTACCTACAATGCTGCTGCCACGATTCGAGACACGATCGAATCCGTTCTTGCTCAGGATTACCCCAATATTGAACACATCATTATTGATGGAGCATCCAAAGATAATACGGCCGAAATTGTTCAATCTTATGGCGATCGCATTGCTCGATTTGTCTCAGAACCCGATCGCGGCATGTATGACGGAATGAATAAAGGCATCAAGCTCGCGACAGGCGACGCGATCGCAATTCTGAATGCAGATGATGTGTATCTCAATTCACACGTTATTTCCACGATCGTCAATCAGTTCGAGCAGCACCAAGTCGATTCTGTATTTGCAGATCTCGTATACGTGAAGCATGACGAGCCAGATAAAATCGTGCGCTACTACAGTTCTGCCCATTTCCATCCGGATAAATTTGCTTATGGTTGGATGCCTGCTCATCCGACTTTTGTCGTAAAACGATGGGCATTTGATCGCTATGGTTTTTTCAAAACCGATTATAAGATTGCAGCAGACTATGAACTCTTGATTCGATTTCTGGCAATTCATCAAATGAGCTATCACTACATTCCACAAGTTCTCGTCAAGATGCGGACTGGAGGAGCTAGCACTGCAAATCTCTCAAGCAATTGGATTCTGAACCGAGAGATCGTTCGAGGATGCCTAGAAAATGGCATCCAAACAAACATGACCAAGGTTCTGTCTAAATACTTTGTTAAGGTCTTTCAACTCGTCGCACGCCCCGCATGAACTTTTTGATTACTGGCGCAACTGGCTTTGTTGGCTCAGCCCTCTGTCAGCTTTTAGAACATTCAGAACATACCGTTTATGGCGTAGTTCGCAGTGATGCAGTGTTATCTCCCTCTGTAACACCAATTTTAGTCTCCTCGATCGCAGAATTGGATGATCATCCCATCCTGCCTCAAATCGATGTTGTCATTCACCTTGCAGCCCGAGTCCATCAGATGAACGATACTGCGGCTGATCCCTTGAGTGAATTTCGGGCAGTCAATACTGAAGCGACCAAATCGCTCGCGATCGCTGCTGCTACTGCTGGAGTCAAACGCTTTGTCTATCTCAGTTCGATTAAAGTCAACGGAGATGGACAAGCATCACCTTACACCGAGCGCAGTACGCCTCAACCTGCTGATGCCTATGGCATCAGTAAATGGGAAGCAGAATGTGCGCTCAATGAGATTGCAGCCACCACTGATTTAGAGATTGTAATTTTGCGCCCCCCATTAGTTTATGGAGCGGGGGTCAAAGCGAATTTTCTCAACTTGATGAACCTAGTCAAAACAGGCATTCCACTCCCGCTCGGTGGAATTCACAACCAGCGGAGTCTAGTCTATGTCGGCAATTTAGTGGATGCGATCGTCACTTGCGCCACACATCCTCAAGCCGCTGGACAGACGTTTCTTGTCAGTGATAGCACAGACGTTTCTACCCCAGAACTCGTTAGAAAAATTTCGGAATCGATGCGGAAACCTGTCCGGTTGATGCCAATCTCGCCTGTAATACTAACTAACCTCGCCCGGATCTTGGGTAAAACGGCAACGATCGAGCGTTTATTTGGTTCACTGACGATCGATAGTTCAAAGCTTCGCCAGACTCTTAACTGGCAGCCTCCGTTTACCCTCGAACAAGGTCTGGAACAAACTGCGAGAGGGTTCCAAGATACACACTGACTTGTTGAAGTAAAAAAAGCTGAAGGGGTCTATCTAAAAGCGGCTCAAAAAATCGTTTCGGTTTCGTTCCTATGAATATTTTTCCCAGTCTGCTACTGGCAAGTGGTGGCTTGAGTTTTGTGCTAGTCGCCTCGATTAGACAGTATCTCAGTCAGTATCTTCTTGATGTGCCAAACCATCGCAGTTCGCATACTCAACCGACACCCCGTGGAGGAGGACTTGGGTTTGTGATTGCATTTGCTCTCGTGAGCGCTATGCTAGCGTGGCTGGATTGGCAAACCTTCACTGCTAGCAATGCGTTATTCATTTGGGCGGCTTTAATTCCGTTAATTATTGTTGGCTTTTTCGATGATCGCGGTGATGTTCCCGCTCGAATTCGCTATCTTGTACAACTTAGCTCTGCTGGAATTGCGATCGCAGCGTTTAGTCCTTTTCCTCAACCTTGGCTAGCTCCACTGGGCATGGTTGGAGCGATGCTTGCGATTGCATTAACCATGATTGGGATGACTGCGCTGATCAATTTCTATAACTTTATGGATGGGTTAGATGGATTAGTTGCAGGCGTGTCTTTTGTGCAATTCACGTACTTAGCGATCGAATATAACCAGCCAATGCTCGCGCTGCTGGCGATTTCATTGCTCGGCTTTCTCTGGTGGAATTGGTCACCTGCCAAAATTTTCATGGGGGATGTCGGCAGTACTGTTTTGGGCGCGATGATTGCAATCTCGCTGCTAAGTCAGTCTGGGGATGCGGTGCAGGCTTGGTCATCTTTAGCGATTACATTACCACTGATTGCAGATGCGATTTACACGCTGATTCGGCGTGTGATTCGGAAAGAGAATATCTTTCAGCCGCATCGCACTCACCTTTATCAGAGACTACAGCAATCGGGCTGGAACCACGCTCAAGTTGCTAGCACTTATATTCTAGTCACGCTTGCGATCGCGCTGAATTTACATTTTCTACAGGAATTTGGAGCATGGCTCAGTTTGAGCGAAGTTGTCTGTGCGATCGCGCTTGGAGAAAGATATCTGAGCCATCAGCAAGGCATCAAAATGCGAACGGTAATTTATTCGTCTGTTCGGAACTTAATTATGGGAACCCGAGCTGGATGACGAAAAAATAGTCAGATTGAGCAGTGTTTAACGAGATGGAGAGAGATACAGTCAGTAATTTTGCTGAAATCTTCTATGATCTCTCTCAATCTCTTTCACAAAAGCTTAAAGAAATTACGAAAAGATACTGAAATTGGTCAAGTTCTTGTGTAGGATGTACTGTATAGCGATTAAGTTTGGCGAAAGTAAATTTGCAAACCTTGATCGATAGGCTTCAAAGGGGTTGATCTACAAGGGCAAGTTCGACAGATTTGCTCTCATCGCTTCGGCAGAGAAAGCGGATTGCTAGCCAGTGCAGTTTACCTTGGGATAGTCAATGAACAGTGTTTTAGTGATCGAAGACGATCAAGAAATCTTAGAAAATATTGAAGAGATTCTAGAGCTTCAAAGTTTCCAAGCACTGACGACGAGTAGTAGTGTTGCCGGGTTGCAATTGGCGAAAGAAGCACTGCCGAGCCTTGTGATCTGTGATGTCGTCATGCCTGAAATGGATGGCTATACGGTGTTGAGCGAATTACGTCAGCAGGCTGAAACGGCAACGATTCCGTTTATTTTTCTGACCGGGCGTTCTGAGCGCACAGATGTGCGAATGGGAATGGAATTGGGCGCAGATGATTATCTGACCAAGCCTTTTACTCAAGAAGAACTGATCGGCGCGGTGCAGAGTTGCTTAAATAAGTACGATCGCTTAACTCGTCAGTCTGAGGCACAAGCACAAGCTGCCCAATCAATTGAGAAGCAACTCCAAACCAGTCAAGAGCTAGCTGAGATGAATAGTATGCTGTTGCAGAAGCTATCCCAAGGCTTACGGCATCCTGTCTCGAATATTACGATCGCGACTTATATGTTGAAACAACATATCTCTGATCAAGATCTCGATCGCTATATTGCAATCTTAGAAGAAGAATGTGCTCGCAGTACATCGCTGTTGAATGAAGTTTCAGGATTGCAAGAGTATTTGAATCCATCAAAGATTAATTTGCTGCGTGGTAAGTTAAAGCTTCGGATTCCCTTGTAGGAGTTGGGAAAATGGAGTGCTCCGAAGACAGTGATCAATACTTCTTCCGTGATTACCTCAGTCTCTATTCAAGCAAATTTTCACTAGACGATCAGGCGTTATCTACAAGAACTTTTGGACAAGACTTTTGAGTGTGATCCCAAAATTGGATTGGGAATACTGGGAGCGACGTGGTTGCGTCAAGCCCTTTCTGCACCCGAATTATGTCTAGTCTCTCTAAACTCCCAGTTTCTGTTCTAATTCCCGCCCGTAATGAAGAAGCAAATTTGCCCGCTTGTCTAGAAAGTGTTGCGCGAGCGGATCAGGTGTTTGTCGTCGATTCGCAAAGTAGCGATCGCTCTGTGGAAATTGCAGAGAGCTATGGTGCGAATGTGGTGCAGTTTCACTTCAATGGACGCTGGCCGAAGAAGAAAAATTGGTCCCTGGAAAATCTTCCATTTCGCAATGAGTGGGTATTGATTGTAGACTGCGATGAGCGGATCACACCAGAACTGTGGGATGAGATCGAGACTGCAATTCAAAATCCAGAGTACGAAGGGTACTATCTGAATCGCCGTGTGTTCTTCTTAGGACAATGGATTCGCTACGGTGGCAAGTATCCCGACTGGAATTTGCGCTTGTTTAAACATGCGAAAGGTCGCTACGAAAACCTCAGCACTGAAGCAATTCGCAACACGGGTGACAACGAAGTCCATGAGCATGTTGTCATGTCTGAGAAAGTGGGCTATCTGCAAAATGATATGCTCCACATTGATTTCAAAGATCTTTATCACTGGCTAGACCGACACAATCGCTATTCTAATTGGGAAGCGAAGGTTTACCTGAATTTGCTCAATGGCAAAGACGATCAAGGAACGATCGGTGCAAATTTCTTTGGCGATTCGGTACAGCGCAAGCGATTTTTGAAGCGGATCTGGGTAAGATTGCCCTTCAAACCGACGCTCAGGTTCTTACTGGCTTATGTGTTCCGGCTTGGATTCCTAGATGGGAGAGCAGGCTATATCTATGCACGGTTGCTCAGCCAGTACGAGTTTCAAATTGGGGTGAAGCTGTATGAGCTACAGCAGTTTGGGGGAACGTTAAACACCCCGAAACCGAATCCAACTCCGATCGTACAGCCAGAATCATGACAAGTTTGAAAGGGTCTGCGATCGACATAGATGCGCCTCCGCTCGTCGATTTACATTGTTATGATCAATCCTGGTACGATCGCGGTCGTCCAGGCTGGTATGTCTTACTATGGTGGTTGGTTCAATCGATCGTATTTCCCATCACTCCTCAACCTTTGAATCAAGTTCGCTGTGCCGTGTTGCGACTATTTGGGGCAAAAGTTGGCAAAGGGGTGCTCGTTCGTCCGACGGCACGGTTTACTTATCCCTGGAAAGTTGAGATCGGGGACTATAGCTGGATTGGCGATAATGTCGTGTTTTATAGTCTCGATCGTATTTCGGTTGGTTCTCATTGTGTGATTTCACAAAAGAGCTATCTGTGTACGGGAAGCCATGATTTGAGCGATCGCGCGTTTGGACTCGTCACGAAAACGATTGAGATTGGGCATGGAGTCTGGATTGCGACAGATTGCTTTATTGCGCCGGGAGTGCAGATTGGTTCCAATGCAGTGATTGGGGCGCGGAGCACCGTACTCAAGTCGATGCCAGCGCAATCAGTTTGTTGGGGGTCTCCTTGTCGATCGCACTATTTGCGAGAGATGCGAGTGGATTAGAGAAATCGCGGGTGATGTCATTGTGCGACTTCAAGCATTAGGGCAGATCTTGCCTCTCATAGTATGAGATATGCAGATTGATTCCTCGACTGATTGTGTTCCTGATCAGGATTTTTAGTCAATTATCTCTGAACTCACCCCAATCTTTTGAGAAACTCCTCATATTCTTTTTGCTCCAACCGAGCTTGGATTTCAGCTTTTGCTTTTCCAACGAGATAGCCTTGAATATGGCTAACCTTCATGTCCCGAAGTGAGCGTAAATCAATTTGGCTGTGTGACTCAATTCCTTCCACAATGACGAAAGAGTTAGAGTTACCAGACTTGATTAACAACTCCCTCACGAAACTAGCAACAAGATTAATAATTGCTTGCGATTTTGTGAGCAAAATCTCTCGGTCAATTTTCACATAGGTTGGATTCAGTCCTACTAATCGAGAAACAGACGCATATCCAACCCCAAAATCATCAATTGCGAACTGAATATCAAAATCATGTACATACCGTTCGATCTCGTGTCGAAACATTGTCCAATGCGGTTCGTAAGGATCGCTTGATTGCGATTTTGGTAATGCGGCTTTTTCAGAAATCTCTAGTGTGAGCTTCCGCCCCGTAATTAGCTTGTCCACCTTAATGATTTTCCGCAACATCTCGCGATACGCAGTTCGCATCAGCGTATCTGGATAAACATTGACAGAAAGACGACGAATATCACTTGGGCGATTTAGCTTTGCTTCTCGGCATTGTAATCGATAAGACTCAGTCGCAGTCCACAGAAAGTGCAAATCGAGTTCAGTTGTAAATCGCGTTCCCCATAACTCAGCAGACTTGAATAAGTCAACTGGAGCAACTAGCAACTCTGCTTTGCGAGGGAGTGGATCTCGCGCTAATGCTTCCCATCCGAAGATATCTAAATCGTCAAGTTGAAGAATTGGCTCAAAATGCACAATCATTTGCTGAAGGCGATCACAAAATAGCCGATACCGTCGATCGTAGAGGTTTGCGGATACAAAGCCAAATGCGTTCTTCAGCCCGTCGAGGATAGCTGCTTCAATCAGTGCGATTGCAACCTCAAGAGGAAATGCTTTAGGCAGAACGGAATGACAGGCTTGGTAGAAGCTTGATAAAGTCTGTCCATAAATATTTCCAAGTAAAGATGGCTCTAATCGAGGTTGGCAAACAACCATCATCTGGGGCAAGGATGTTGTCGTTAGCCAAGATCGAATTGGAATGACTATGAATTGCTGATCTTCTTGAGAAAGGATGATGCCGTGATGGTAGGCACTTGACAGAGCTTGGTATGAGACAGCAGGGAGAACTTTACTTTTTAGGACTTCAAAGTAACTTGCTTGCGAGGCTTCTACATCTGTATCGCTATAAGATACAACAGACCAGTGTTGAAAGGATGCGTCTTCTAATTTCTGCTGCTGTAGCACAAAAACAGTGTCTGCTTTTGAAGCTGCCCGGATTACACTTAAAATCGGATTGATGACCTCTAATGAATGGAGTTGCTGATAATCAAAGAGTTGAGAGATCCATTGATGATCTGATAATCGCTCAATGAGTTCTGTAATGAAGTCTTCAAACGGTTCAAGAAAGCTTTGTAATGGAACTTGAGCTTGAGACAATAGAGAGCCTGTTGGATGACTTAATGAAATTGTGTTCCATTCTCGCGGATGCAATTTTTGAGAATCATCTGCTTCAATCAGAGATTCAGAGCAACGACTAGCAACAATAATGTTGTAAGCTTCATCTTTTACAATATTAATTCTAGGCTTCATCCGAGGTTCTGCTTCTTGCACTTTGCCTTGAGCATACTCGTGTAATTCCCGAATCCGAATTACACCATCTCGATCTTGATCTGCTTCCCCGCTTTCGATTCCTTCGACCAAGAAGCGAGTATAGATTGACAAGTCCTGCGATGGATCACCAAACGAGTATTCCGTCGAACTGGAAGAAGACAGAACAACTCGTCCAGATGCATCTAGACTTCGCAAATTGATCTCTGTAGTCGTAATATCACTTTTCGGAATTCGGTTTGGATCAAACGCGCCACTAAAGCAACAATCTAGAATAATAATCTGCTGTTTCGCACGACTTTGATTCATCGCTTCATAGATATCATAATCGGCGATCGCGCTCGCTTTTCTTAGCTTTCGGTTTTGAACTTTCGTATCGTGCGCGGCGAAGAAAAGTTTTCCATCTTCATCTTTGATTCCGTGTCCAGAATAATAGAGCAAGATTAAGTCGCCCGGTTCGCGCTCTTCAAAACATTCTTCGATCGCGCTGCGAATCTCTTGAGTCGAATAGTTAATCAGAGTATCTGCCCGCAAGAATCCACCTAGTCTGGGATTTAACAAGACTCGCTGCATTGCCTCAATATCTTTTGCAGCAGCAGGTAACGAAGTTAGGTCAGACAGAGGATACTCACTGACTCCAATTAAAAGCGCAATTTTCTTCGCCATGTTCTTTCCAAGGACTCACTGAATTCCGGAGTAGGATAAGGTTTCTATTGATGTGAAGCTAAGAGATCAAAGTTAATTGCATTGATTTGACTGAACTTAAGTTTCCTCAATAAAACTTTGTGCTTGCTGCATAATGTACTCAAACTCTTCTCGGCTACTGGCTTCAATTTCTAGCTTCTGCCCTTTAGCTGTTTCCAGCTTTAACTTAAGTGGCTTATTCCCAAACCGATCCCCAAGGAATTGCAGCAGCTTCTTAGCATTCGCGCTACTGACCTCTACAGTCAACAGCCCAACTAAGAAGCCACCAAGCGACTTACTTCGATTCGGTAGATCAGAATCAGGACAACGTCTGATTCTTGCGGTATCATCGTGCTCTTTAATCTCTCTAAGTAATCGTTGAACAAGTTGATCTTGTTCTTCTGAATCAAGCCTAGAATCAGCGCAATCAATCGTGAATATCAGTGAATTGTGAGCCATTCTTATTTCTGCTACAGGGATGGAATACTGAGATCTCCCATTCATTTCTCCCGTATGTTATAGCAGTGCCAGATATATATCGAACACAATTTGAGAATTTTTTAAGAATAAACACTGAGTAATAATTCTAACTGTCGCTTTCAAATCATTTATGTAATGAGATCGCAATCCGTTGCAATGATCCTGAAAATTGTGCGGGGAATACCATCTTCTCTCTCGTTCGTTAGAGGAGCAGAATCAATTGCGTCTCTAGGATGATCTGATGTTGCGTGAAAAGATTGCTCCTTTCCCGAAGTTTTCTGGACTCACTGCTTCAGTTGCTCCAAGAGTAATCTTTACGCAACAGGATTGCTTCAACCTCATGCAAGGACAATTTCATGGAACGAATTGCCTATTTAGGGCTAGGAACGATGGGTAGTGGTATGGCAGCTAATCTACTCAAAGCAGGATATTCTCTGACTGTTTGGAATCGCAGCCCAGAAGCCGGAAAGGCACTTGTCGAAAAGGGTGCAACTCAAGCAGAAACTCCTGCTCAAGCCGTCCAAGATGCGGATGTAATTTTCTATTGCCTTGCAAATGATCAGGTCGTTGAAGAAGTCGTCTTTGGACAGAATGGGATTTTATCGAATGTACGATCGGGACAAGTCGCGATCGACCAAAGTACCGTGCATCCCAGTACATCTCAGCGTCAAGCCGCAGCTTATGCAGAAAAACAAGTTGAGTTTCTAGATGCTCCAGTGTTTGGGAGTAAAAATGAATCGGCGGCAGGTGGATTGTGGATTGTAGTTGGCGGAAAACGAGCAGTCTTCGATCGTGTGCAGCCGATGCTCAATGCAATGAGCGAATCTGTTCACTACATGGGCGACACAGGCAAAGGCGCATCAATGAAGCTTGTAGGTAATTCGATCGTAGCCACTCAAATCGAAGCCCTTGGCGAAGCACTGGTGCTAGCAACGAAAGCAGGACTAAATCCGAAAGATGTCTTAGACGTGCTACATCGGGTTGATTTTCGTTCTCCGCTGTTTGATGGAATGGGTCAGACCCTCATCGATCGCGATTTCACACCGAGCTTTGCACTCAAACATTTACTCAAAGATGCCAACTTGATTGCTCGATTTGCTCAAGATCTAAACGCTCCAACTCCTGCGGCAGTCGCCGTACGAGAAACCATCAAAGCCGCTGTCAATCAAGGATGGGGCGAAGAAAATGCGTCTGCATTTATCAAAATGCTGGAACTCGAAGCAGATGTAACGATTGCACCTTAAATTGCAGATTTCCATCACTTTTTAACCAATCATTTTTTGGCTAATCACGTTTTAATCAGGAGAAGCTACCATGACTGCTACCGCTCCAAAACCCCCCCCTCAATCGACTGCACCTACTCCCTACACAGGTCTCGATCGCTTATTTATCGGTGGACGCTGGGTACAAGGTCGCTCTGAACACAAAGTTACTTTGATCGATCCTTATCGCAAAACCTCGATCGCTGAATTTCAAGCTGCGAGTGAACAAGACATTCAGGAAGCTTATCAAGCGGCGAAGAAAGCTCAAGTTGAGTGGGCACAGGCATTACCGAGTGAGCGATCACGAGTCATGCAGCGAGCTACCGAAATCATGAAAGCGCGTCAAGAAGAAATTGTCTCTTGGCTGATTCGAGAAGCAGGCAGCCCGCGCAATAAAGCGATGCTCGAATGGCAAGCGGCTTATGCGCTCATGCAGCAAGCGGTTGGAATTCCGTATCAAGCAGAAGGTCATGTGCTACCTGCTGACCTGCCTGGAAAAGAAAGTCGCGTGTATCGTCAACCTGTGGGCGTTGTTGGGGTTGTCAGTCCTTGGGATTTTGCGCTACACCTTGCGAATCGATCGATTGCTCCCGCGCTAGCACTCGGTAATGCAGTTGTGCAAAAGACACCTTCGACCACTCCGATTTCTGGTGGTTTAATCCTTGCCAAAATCTATGAAGAAGCAGGTCTTCCGCCGGGTGTGTTTAGTGTGATTGCTGGAAAAGCTAGTGAGATCGGTGATGTTTTTGTGACGCATCCGATTCCACGAGTGATTACCTTTACAGGTTCAACTAAAGCAGGGCGGCATATTGGACAACTCGCGATGAGTAGCCCAATTATGAAACGAGTGTCACTTGAACTCGGTGGAAGTAGTCCATTTGTTGTCTTAGATGATGCAGACCTAGAGCTTGCTGTGAATGCTGCGGTGTTTGGTAAGTTCTTGAATTCCGGTCAGATTTGTATGAGCATCAATCGCTTTGTGGTTGATCAGCGGGTGCATGATGAATTTGTCGATCGCTTTGTCGATCTAGTTCGCGCTCTTAAACTCGGCGACCCGAATGATCCGGATACTGTGATTGGTCCAATCATTGATCAAGCTCAGCTCGATTCACTGCTAGAGCATATCGAATCGGCTCATCAAGAGGGTGCGCGTCAATTGTTAGGCGGTGAACCAGAAGGATTAGTTCTACCGCCGCATGTCTTTGTTGATGTAAACAATGAAATGCGAGTGGCACGCGAGGAAATGTTTGGACCGATCGCTTCAATTCTGAAAGTACGCGACGAAGCAGAAGCGCTACAGATCGCAAATGCGACTGAATATGGACTATCGAGTGCAGTATTCACTCGTGATGAAGGTCGAGGATTGCGGTTTGCACTGCAAGTCGAAGCAGGCATGACACACATCAATGATCAGACTGTGAATGATTTGCCGAATGCACCGTTTGGCGGTGAGAAAAATAGCGGAATTGGTCGATTTGGAGGCAGTTGGGTGGTTGAAGAATTTACCACTGACCATTGGATCACGGTGCAACATACACCGCGTGTTTATCCTTTCTAGCTAAAGATCGTAGAGGATGCTTTAAAAGTAATTGTTGAGACGCATTTGCCTGCCCCGGAATATTCGGGGCGGAGGCAGGTCACACGTCGGAACCTTTGACGCAAGCTAATTTACCAATCTCTTAAAGCACCCTCTAAGTACGATCAACTAAGATTTTGCCAGTATAGCCTGCGTTATGATAGCGATCGAGAACTGCTTGGATCGCATTTTTAAGCTCAGCATTAGAATCAATTAGAGCTACACAAGCCCCTCCAAATCCTGCACCTGTCAGTCTTGCTCCTAATACGCCTGGGGTCTCCTGCAGGATTGCGACCAGCATATCTAATCCTTCCACCGACACATCATAGTCATCTCGTAAGCTTGCATGAGACGCATTCATCAATTGCCCAAAACGTTGAGCAGATACCCCAAGGCGTGCTTCTAAAACCCGATTATTTTCTGTAATGACATGACGCGCACGTTCTTGGAGCGGACTCGGTAAAGAAGTAATCGCGCTGATATCCTGAACATCTCTCAGCGCTGGAACACCGAGCAATCTTGCTGCTTCCTCACATTCTGACCGACGCTTATTGTATCCACTCCCTGCTAACGTGCGCGGAATCCCACTATCTATCACCAAAAATGTAGATCCTTCTGGAAATGGCAGTAATTCTCGATCGAGTGTTCGCGTGTCAAGAAATAAAAGATGCTCAGAATCAGCTAGACTTGATGCCATCTGATCCATAATGCCGCACTGCACGCCAGCAAAAGTTCGTTCTGCATACTGCCCAAACTGTGCAATCTGAACATCATCGATTTTGAGATTGAGAAGCGATCGTAACGCACGTAGCATCGCCACTTCTAACGCAGCACTACTCGATAAACCAGAACCAATCGGAACAGAAGACGTGACAAAGATATTCAGCGGTGGAATAACTATACCTTGTTCTTCGATCGCACGAATACAGCCGATCACATAGCGACTAAAGCCTTGAGGAATTGGATCACGCGAAGAGAAATTGACTTGCTCTTCTAAATCGTGAGAGTAAATGTGAAATTGATCATCGGAGCTAGTTCCAAGGCAAACCGTAGTATGTTGGGGAATTGCTGTGGGCAGAACAAAGCCGTCATTGTAATCAGTATGTTCGCCGAGTAAATTCACTCGTCCGGGTGCGATCGCTTGCACATCTGGAGCAGCGTTAAAAATTTGCTCAAATGTAAATGTAGTGGCTGTACTCATATCAGTCAAACTAGATTCGTTCTAGAGGCAGAGGACGTTGTTGCTGATGCACTTCGATGCTATTCCAGTTTGGATCAAGGGTGAGATTTTCGAGATGATCATCTTCGTGGAGCAAGAAGGTATCTTCGATTTTTGCTCCTGATAGACTGGGATTCCAAGCCATCGCTGTATTTGCAGCTAAGCGATCGCTTGTAGTCGGAGTTGCAATCACTTCACGGGATAAATACCCAGTTGTTCCACCCTGATGATGTTCACGAATCGCATTTGGATAACCATGCTGTTCGTATGCTTGTTGTAAAGTGAGATAAATCTGATCTAGGGGCGTTTCCACTCGACATTGATTGAGCGCCGCAGCTTCAATTTCTCGAACTTGATGGTGTAAGCTTGCTTCTGTCTCTGAGAGACGATCGAAGTAAACAAAGCGGGTGAGATTGGCATATAGACCGAATCCACGCGCACAAAAGACTAGCATCGCAGCTCGTCCAATTTTTTCTTGTTTGGGAAGCGTATGGCGATATTTTTGCAGACGTTGTTCTCCAGCAGCTAGAGTCAAAGCAGGATGAAGCCCTCTTGCCCAAAGAGCAGCGGCTCCTGCTCCTGCAAGCTGAACTTCTGTCCAATCGGGACGAGCCTGAGTGAGCACTTCGGTCATGGCTTCGCTAGCGAGTTGTCCAACTTGGCGATAGCGCTCGACTTCACTAGGCAACAGTGATCGTTTACGATTCACCAAAGTATTCGGCAGAGATGTTTCTGCTAGGATAGGGCGATCGTTGAGAGTCATCAAGGGTAAATCACTGATGATTCGTCCGCCTTGAGTTGTCTCTCGCACAAAAGCTTCTCGAATATCGATCTCTGTCCAAGGGTTGACGGCGAACTGATAAGCAGATCCAGCAGGGATTTCTTCGTCTTGAAGCCGCTGAGCTTCGATTTCATCTGTCAAAATCCAAGCTCCGTCCAGAGTCACAAGTACTTCAGCAACACCTGTTTCAGCAGCTAGTAAAACCATATTCGAGCCGCCTGCTGTTGCCCAGGAAAACCAATCAATTCCGCGCAAGCGTAGACCAGTTGCATGAGTTTCATACAGCGCTTTACGCATCCAGCTTAGTTTTTGTTCGATCTCCGCATTGCGTTGCTGGCTGAGCGTTGAGGAATGGTTTCTGAGTTGGATCTGCATTGTTATTCTCCCGGTTTTGAGGGTGTTCTCCTGATTTTGAGATACGGATCGCTGTCATTAGCTCTGTTCAAATATCCTCTTAAATCTTTACTCTCTCTTCTAGATGGACTGTCACAGCTTGTAGTTCTTTGACTTTATCTTCGGGAAGGGCATCATTCGCAAACATACCTGCTGCTAGTTCTGTGCCTGCTAGATATTTGAGTCGATCTGAGGTGCGGTAAGGCGGATAGAACTCTGCATGTAAGTGCCATTCAGGATGTGCTTGTCCATCTATCGGCGCTTGATACCACGCCATAAGGTATGGAAGCGATCGCTGCCACAAACCATCAAATTTTAACGTGACCGTTTTGAGCGCTCTTGCTAGCCCCTCACGCTGCTCAGGCGTTAAATCCATCAAGGTTGCAACTGGCTCAATCGGGGCCACCCAAACTTCGTAAGGATAGCGGGCACAGACGGGCACAAACGCGATCGCAACTTCATCCCGATACAAAATTCGTTGATCATCTGCAATTTCTTGCTGAATGAGATCTTGTAATAGTCCGCGCTGGTGGCTTTGATAGTAAGCTTGCTGCTGCTGTCCCATGCGAGATGGAACAGGCGGCACAAAAGGATAAGCATAGATTTGCCCATGCGGGTGATGAAGTGTAACACCAACTTCGACTCCTTTATTCTCAAACGGGAGAACATACTGAATCTGAGGAACTTCGCTCAACACACGAGTGCGATCGCCCCAAACTTGGATGAGCAACTCTAAGTGATCTAATTCCAGCGATGCTAGGGAAGCTTGCGGATCTTGAGTGAAGACAACAACTTCGCAAGCACCATTCGCAGGGAGCGTTTCAACAATTTCATGCGGCGCAGTTGTTGCTGTGACTAGCATCGAAGGAAACCGATTTTCAAACACTGCGACATCATAGTTTCCTTGGGGTAACTCGGTTGGAAATTCAGGATCACGGGTTGGAGCTAGGGGATTGTATTCTGGAGGCGGCATAAAGGTTCGCCCTTGACGGTGGCTTGCATAACAGACCCACTCGCCGCGCAAGGGATGCCATCGCAGATGAGGATTTGCCTGAATCGGCTCAGGGCTTGGGCTAGGAGCAATGATGTTTTCAGCGATCGCATTTCGACTATAAAGGGTCAGTTTGCGACCATCCGGTTTGAGCAAAGTTTGAGAATACATACTCTATTGGCGCGCGAGGGTTTCGATAGACGGGGAAGACATCTCTTCTGATGCTGAAGTTATCTGATCAGGCTGTTGAGCATGTCGCTTTTGATGCCATTGCCACGCATGATTCAGAATACTCCGTAAGTCAGCATATTGAGGCTGCCATTTTAGAATTTGGCGTGCTTTCTCACTGCTCCCAACTAGAATCGGCGGATCGCCTGGACGACGATCGCGTTCTATCACCTGAATCGGTCTTCCTGTTACCTGCCGCGCCGTCTCAATCACTTCCCGCACCGAGAAACCATTGCCATTGCCTAAATTGAATACATTACTATTTCCGCCATCGAGCAAGTATTTTAAGCCTAATACATGCGCTTGAGCTAAATCGCTGACATGAATATAGTCTCGAATGCAAGTTCCGTCAGGAGTGGGATAATCAGTACCCAGAATTGAAATCGATTTTTGCTGCCCTAGTGCAGCGAGCAAGACTAGTGGAATCAGATGCGTTTCAGGATCGTGATCTTCTCCCAATCGTCCATCGGGATCGGCTCCAGAAGCATTGAAATACCGAAAAGCGACTGACTTCAAGCCATAGGCAACATCAAAATCATGCAGGATGCGCTCTACCATCCACTTGGTCATCGCATAGGGACTAATCGGAGCTTGGGGATGCTCCTCAGTAATCGGAACAAACTCTGGAATGCCGTAAAGCGCGCAGGTGGATGAAAAAACAAACTGCTTGATTGATGCTGCCACCATTGCTTCAAGCAGCGTTAATGTACCGACAACGTTGTTGCGATAGTACTTAGCAGGATTGCTGACTGACTCACCAACTGCGATATCGGCTGCAAAGTGCATCACAGCTGATATTGCAGTTTCAGAAAACAAGCGATCGAGTAAAGGACGATCGTTTGTGTCTCCCACAATCAGCTTCACGTTCAATGTTTGTTCGACTAATTTTCGATGTCCATTCGATAAATTATCTAAGACAAGAACGTCGTAGCCTGCTTGCTGCAAGGCTAAAACAGTATGGGAACCAATATAACCAGCTCCACCCGTGACTAAAATGGTTGGGGATGACACAAGAGCCTCCTGAGCGATCGCTCAAATCATATTAACCCGGCAATGATTGAGAGTGCATTGTACTAAGCTGCGTAGGCAATCTTGGGATGCTGAAAGTAGCTTCTGACTCTTGCAGGTAACTTTTGCAGCTTATGAAGATGACTCCGTAACCGCTGA
>NZ_JAFLCJ010000018.1:0-126085 GCF_017302695.1 Leptolyngbya sp. UWPOB_LEPTO1
CAAGTGCGACTTTGGCTTTGAATTGGGCACTGTGTTGTTTGCGTTTGTTTTGGCTCATAATCTACTCTTACCATGAGGTTGAGGGGGGGTAGCTTATTCACCTGTCCAGCTTTTTGGTTCCACCTCATGTATCGACTAATTTTGGTTGATCGTATGCAGCACAAGCTCTTGATGCCAACTTCGCCCACAGCGATTGCAAATCCATTGTTGAGAGCCGTCCGATCGAGTTCCATTTTTTCGGGGTTGATGCCAGTTGCACTCTGGACAGCGCGGACGGATTACGGGTGCTGAAATTTTATCGATGCGCGATCGCATGTCTGCCAGTTCACGTTTTAACGCAGTCAATTGCTCGTCAATCTCTAGGGGTTGAGCCAGATTTGAGATGCGTCGATTCAATGCTGAGACGGTTTGTTCTAGCTCAGACAATTGATCGACAGGTGAAGGTGCAACTTCATCACCCAAATAAAGCGCGATCGCATTGCCAATGAGCCGAGCAGGTGTGATGCCCATTTTCTCTGCAAGTTGTTTAATTCTCTGCTCAATGTTCGTACTTACACGAGTTCCTACCATCACCGTTTTTTCTTGGCTCATCGTCTTCTCGTCATTTTCATCTCATTTTAAGTCTTAAATGATAACCAAGATAACCCTGTTTTCTCAATAAAAGGGGTTCATTCTCAATAGTCAAAGCGATTTTGATGAGACTTGGCGAAAAACACGAAAGAATAAGGTTTTGATGCCTCTATTTCCGAAAATGGTATTTTCGGAAGTACAATTGAGGAGTGATCTTTGAGACAGAACAGATGAACTTCGATCTAAACTTTCAGCCGCAAGTTGCTCAGAAAGTGAACCGTCACGGCAAGGCAAAAATACTCAGCGTGGATGAGTTGCCTAAATTATTCTCGGAAGGATTGCAGACGAATCGCGATCGCTGCATTTTCGCAATCTGCTACTTCACCACTTGCCGGATCAGTGAATGTGTCCAGCTGCAGGTGAGTGACATCCAGAACGGTGTGATCACATTTCGCAAGGCAACGACGAAGGGTAAGGGTGCGACTCGCCAGATTGCGATCGATGCAAATTTGAAGCCGTTCCTTGACGATTGGATGAGCGATCGCGGCTCCGTCAATTCTCCTTATCTATTCCCCGGCAGACGTGGCAGCAAGACCGGACATCTAACGGCACGGATGGCAGATGAGATTTTGAGAGAAGCCTGCGATCTGGTTGGTATTGATGGCGCGTCTACTCATTCGTTTCGTCGAAGTGGCATCACGAATTTGCATAAACAAGGCTATGCACCGCACGAAATCGCACAAATTAGCGGACATCGGGACATTACGAATGTGAGCCACTACATCGGGTAATTTTCTGAGAGAAAGATGTGCACTTTTTTCTTCTTAGGGTGCAAGATTAGGGTGTCACAAATTAATACACAAGTGTACTAACATGCACCTTTTTTGGGAACGAAATTGCGTATGCTTATAAAGGATATGCAAAAACTTAAGCAGGAAGTTGATCATGCCTACCTGTTTTGACGTAGCAGAATATTTTATTTGCCTAGCAAACGATACAGGCTCGTTTGTCAGTAACCTTAAGCTTCAAAAACTGGTCTATTATGCTCAGGCATGGCATTTGGCGCTCAATGGAGAGCCTCTTTTTGATGAGGATTTTGAAGCATGGGTGCATGGGCCTGTTATTCCTTCTCTCTATCATGAGTTTAAGCGCTTTGGATGGTCGCCCATTCGTAAAAATGTTGACAGAGAGCAGCTTGGCGTGAATCTCAATAATGTTTTAGATTTCTTAGAAGAAGTATCTGAAGAGTATTTTGCTTGTGATGGCTATGAGCTTGAGCGAATGACTCATGTGGAAGAGCCTTGGCTTCGTGCCCGTGGCGGACTACCAATGGATATACCTTCTACCGCAATTATTGAGAAAAACTGGATGAAGGAGTACTACGGATCTCGTGTCGAAGCAGAAGAAGCAGCGTTTTAGTAAAACACAAATTCCACGCGATTCTTCATCCAGGATTAAACCAACAAAACTCTCTCCTCCCTCTGGAATAAGCTTCTCGTACAAATATTTTCAACTGAATCACGATCGCTTCTCAGTAATCGGTCGTGATTCAACATACTTGATGATTTTGCTTGAAAGATTACGTGATTTGTCTAGCTGGAACTCTTTAGACTTAAAACAAAGCGGTAACAAGTCTCTTCGATGCCACCCAATTGCTTGGGAGGATACGTGCGAACTTTCTTTTGGTATTCCGAACGAGGATCAGTTAATTGATAAACCCTATCAGTTTTCACTATCCTCGAATGAACATGGTCGCGTACACGGATTCTTCATAGAAGAAATCTTTTATGTTGTTTGGTTAGACCCTGATCACAACCTTTATCAGTAGAAACAAACGAGATCCTCTTTATCAAATACAAAGCATAGTTAAGAGAACCGCTTAGCGTAACTATTCGATCGTGCGTTTATTCAAAGCAAGATCGCTATTTTTTGCGTTTCTTCCAAAGCTCATCTACCTTGGCGCAAGATTCCTTGTTCCCGTTATTACATAACGACTGCTCATAAATTATCTCTTTGGCTTCTGCCTCATCTGCCATTCTTTTGAATTCGCTAGGCTGCTCAGTGGTCATATCCGCAATGATTCTGATCGCGCCAATGCCAAGTGAAAGAATCGCGATCGCCCCAAGAATTCCTTTAGTAATTGTCCAAGAAGTTATGATTGCCCCCTCTTCTTGCCGTGGTCTGGGCGTAGCTGCCTGGTTCTTCTCGATAAAAGGCTGGCATTTATCCAGATTCACGGTCAAAACCTCTTGGGTATCCGTGAGAAAAACGCGAATCACATTGCCGTTCTGATAAAAGTCTCTGATGCGATCTGGATTGATTTGTATAGCCTGTGCGATATCTTCCTTAGTGATGGTCATAATCTCGGTTCAGCAAAAAACACCCCATTCTACGGGTGATATTTCTTACATCATCAAGCTTTACTGAATCTTCTCGATCGCGTCGAATTGGGGAGATGGAACTGAAAATCGAGATCGAGAAGATTTGATGAATCGCTCGATCGCCTCTAATCGCCACAAGTAATATGAGGTGAATTTATACATTTAGAAAGAATAAATATGACATTATCCCTAGACAGAGTTGCCAAGGCAATGGAGGAAATAGATCGCTTTGCTAACCCTTCGAGTGAACGATATGGAAGATTGCTCAACTGGCAAAATCCGCCTGATCCGTTTTGGCATTACGGAATTGGCTTGTCCGATACTCACATCTTCGATACAGGACGCGGATTGTGTTCATTTGAAAGGCTTGATGCAAAGCTCGTTATCGGGGTTGATCACCTCGTTTTCACTCCAGAGCAAACGATCGAGCGACTAAAACACGCGCTCCATGTTTTTGCTGACTGGAACTACTCTCTAACGGGCTGGAATTGTGAACACTTGGGACGGTTAATTGCAACAGATCAACCGCGATGCTATCAAAGCAAAACGATATGGTGGCTGTGCAATATGACGATCGAAGGTGATCATAAAACCGCGCGCCAACTTTTCCGCGATTATCTGGCAAAGGTTGAGCCTAGTCTAGTTCGGTGAGCGATCGCCTTCTCTTAAATTGGTTCAAAATAGAACACATGTTTTTGAAATGACTTCAAAATGAAAATTGCTGAACTTGAAAAAGAATTGCAGGCAACGATCGACGAATTAACCGCTGCTCAATCCAGCGAGCAAGAAATACGATCGCGCATTGCTGAGCGAGAAAATCAAAAGCGACGCATCGAATCACAACTCGCTACGGTTCGAGAGCAGGAACGGTTGAAGCAGGTTGAAATTGATTTGGGTGAAGATGTGCATCGGTTGCGAGAACTGGGCGATCGCATTAATGAAGGCAGTCGAAAATTGTTCAAGTTGATGACAGAATTTGAAACGCTTAGTCAATCGATCAACGAAAAGCAATATGAACTGAAGCAAAAGCCTAGTCTTAGTTTGGGCATTAAGCCCGATCGTTTGCCCTGTGTTCTTCACAAGCAAGGTGAACCAGCTATTTTCTTGCTTTCAAGAAGTGAAGCCGATTTTTTCCGAGGTGATACACAAAAGCTTGCTGGTCGGGATTATGGATTCCCGGTGCAAGAAATCCTGGGTTAATGCGCTCATGGACGCAAAAATCCCGGCGATCGCATTCCAACGATCGCCGGGATTAATTTATGCAGATGTTCTAAGATTGGCGTTCAACTCAGCAAGTCGCTTCGACTGAGTAATCCACAGCCCAATATCTTGAGCTTGCCAAAATTCTTGGAGCTGGCTTCGCTTTTTGGATGGCAGCGCAGATTCGATCGACAACTCTTTCCATATGCCAGTTCGGATCGATTGTCCGTACATCGGAATCCATCGATATAGGCGCTCTGGCTTTTCTTGATAAGGAGCAACCCAGAAAAATACGCGATCGTTTCCTGCTTTGGTTTTCGATTTGAACATTACCCCGATCGGATCGAAGTGCGAGAATTCTGGGATTTTGAATGATGCGATTTTCATAGCAACTGTTGTGTTCCTATTTTTGTCCAATCGATGCAACGTCAAGAGCCAATCTTGCGTCATCCAAACTTGCAGCCATCATCGCCGCAAAGATTGCTTGCTCCAAATTGGGAAAGACACGATCGAAGTAACTCTGTCCAGCGTAAGTACTCCAAGCAATACAGCGAATAAATTCACCGAGAACGAGGGTAAAGCCGAACGATTCAAAATCTAGATTGATTCGACAAATGATGTCGCCATTGCTGCAAATTTGAGGGTGAAATCCTCGATCGAGTAATTGATTCAAAATTTCAGAGAGTTTCATTTTTCAGAGTCCGAATAACTTGCGCTCAAGAGATCGTGCGATCTGCATTCTTCCAGCACGAATCGATATCGAAATAACGCCGCGTTCTGGATGCTGCCAGAGTTGATGTGAGCCTTTGCCGTTGCGTAGAAATTGCCAGCCTTTAGCGGCTAGCTTCTGTTTGAAATTGTGGTGCACAGTTGAGTATTTGTTGATAGTTTGATTGCGCGATCGTAGAGTGTAGCGTTGTAGCATTTTGGAGTGTAGCACTGTAGCATGTAGCAAGCTGTAGCACTGTAGCAAGAGGCTGTAGCATCTGTATCATCGTTGCTACACTCTGCTACACGAATGTTTTTGCTACCTGCTACAGACTGATACAGAGGCTAATTGCTGTTAGCAAAATACGTTCCATCAACCTCGTAAATTTCATTTTCGAGTGTCATCACATCGAGATAAAGCTTGATTTCCTCGACAGGCATTTTACGAACGGGCGATCGCGCTTTATTAGAAAGGTCACGAGGTTTAGAGCCTTCGCTATTTGCCAGTAAGAAACGTTTGATTTCTGCTCTGATTGCGAGTTCTGACGAGTCAGATTCAGCCTCGTCTGATGCAACAGAATCACTGTGATAGAACTGCTCGATCGGGTGTTCAGCTTCAGTCGATTGCATTAAAGATTCGAGTGAAATCCTGCGAGATTTTGGCTCTGTTCTAGGCTCCGAATTTGCAGGAACATCTCGAACCAAGTCGGGATAAACCGGAGTGATTCCCCACGAATTTGTAATCGAGTCGAAGTACACTCGCCCGGTTTCGTTCAGTTGGGATTGAGTTGGTTCACCAGAAAAGAAAGTCGATCGATTTGCAATCAAACCTTGATTCGATTTCGCCAACAACAACACCCGTCTGTAAACGTTGCGAGTTCCGCCACTAATCCCAAAGTCATCAGTATTCGGTGATTGACTCACAAGCCAGCCGTACTGTTTAGAACTCCGTCCCATTGAACAAAGCGCGTTAAACCCTGCCATCAGCCCCTTGAACCACTTCCCGGTCTTTTCCTTCACCGCTAAGGCTTCATCAAAAATCAGCAGCTTCATTGGTGCATGTGAGTTCTGAAACTCTGCAATGAAGTTATCGATCGCGTCTTGAATGGCTTCCATGTCTTCAGCAGGCGTGAACGGACGAATGGGACATTGCAGCAAGCGATCGCACATCTTCCAATAGTCCGCCTCTGCCGGATCTGACTTCGGATCAATCGCCCAAATCTGGCAATCAGGATGAAGCTGTTTGATCCAGCGAGTCGCATAAGCGATCGTCAACCCTTTTCCCGCCCCCGGTTGTCCGACAATCAAAGTCGATTGCAGATGTTCAGCGAGGGATTTCGCAATGTCCTCTGTTCCCTGTTTTTGAGCCATAGAAGCAACACTTTGAATCATTGGCGAGGATTGCACCTCTACCGCATTCAATCGGGTATTCGCCCCAATTGTGGGCACTGCCGCCGGTTGAAATGATGCGATCGCATCTTCGGCTCTGATTGCGCCTGCGCTCTGTAATCCATATTGAGGGAATCGCTTCGATGCTTCTGGCAGATGGCTTGTATAAATTTGCGGATTGCCCAAAACATCTCGCAATGCTTGGGGATTTGCAAAATAGCTCTGAATTGTACCCGCGAGAAACGCATCAATGAGGAATTGATAGCAAGCCCATCTCTGGGTTGGGTGAACGTGATTCATTGCTGACATTAAGCCTTCTGGCGAGAAGTGGAGTAATTCATACTCAACCTTTTCGCGATCGCTCAAGTAGGCTGCATCTTCTCGAATTGAATCGCGTTGCCCCTGGATTGCAGAGACATCGTAAGCGTTTCCGGTTTCGGTTGAACTGGACAACTCAACATCACGCTCGGCTTGGGTCTTGCTGGATAGCGGCATGATTTGAACTTTGCCAGTTTGCAACCATTGGGCAAAGACTGCCATCGAATAGGCGATCGCTCCTCCTGCAACGATGAGTGAGCCTAGTGGATTGCTGAGAATGAGTAACGCGCCTCCGCCTGCAATTCCTGCAAGCCCTGAAACTTTACCCACTCCAGCATCAATCTTGGATGTCTTGATCTCATTGCGTAGGGTATGTTTACGGGTTTCGATGAAGTTGAGCGTGTCGCCCATCTCCAGCAAGGTTGCAGGGAGAAGCTGATCATCGTGCATCAGTTGCGGATTAAACTTGCTTAGAGCCATTTGATTTACCTCACCGGGGAACTTGAATGGAAAAAAGGGGAGTGTGATGGCTCCCCTTTGTCGTATCTATGCAGATTCAGATTTGTTGGCAGAAGGCTTTCTAAAGTTCAGCACTTTGGGGAAGCGCTTCGAGTCTCCCTCGGCTTTGATAATGTCCTCATTGGCTTGCCATAGACCTACAAACTTTTCAGCAGCAAGTACGTTGATGTAAGTCCAAATCGCGCAGGTAACAAAAGCACCGGGGCTAAGGAACATAAACCGATGAAGCGGAGCGATCGCTGCTGCAACATCCACAGCATAGGAAGCTCGAACCGCGCCTGAGATCTTTTTGTGATTGGATGTACCTGCTTGCTTGTAGGCTTGTGCTTCGATGTGTACCACGTCGATCGCTTCTTTTGGAACTTCACCCACTCGGAAGTTTTTCACCGATTCATAGTCCTGCTTTGCCTTGGCGACAGACTTCTTACCGCGCTGCAAGTTGGCTTGAACTCCGAGAACAACGATCGAGATAATGCCCGTCACGTAGAAGTTCGGATCAGCAAAAGCAATCCCAATATTCTGAATGTTGCCATTATTGGGACTGAACGGTTTCGGCATGAATGACGGGTGAGTTTCGGCAATGTATGAGCCATCAAACTTGCCCGTCTTAGAGAAGTAATTGCCGATGGCTAACGCCTGCCAATAGGACTCGGCAGAGCATAACCAGAAGTAAATAGCGATTGAACCGAGAAAGATTCGCTGTCCCCCGCGTGGAGCCGTACACCATTTGTAAAGGTCGGCTGGACGGGAAAAGAACCACGCGATCGAGTCTGCCATTGAGCCAAATAACTCATCTGCTGTCGGCTCAGTGTTGTGATTCGCTTTTGATGGCTGCCTAGTGGACGATTCAGGCTTTGTCTGAGTTGAATTATTTTGAGCGCTACGAAGTGCCATGAGTGTTGCTCCTATTTGAGTAAGGGATGATCGGGGTTATTGCAGACGGTTGTATCCGGCGTGAATTTGCGATCGCGCCAAATTCCTGCACAGCGCTCGAACTTATCGAAAATCAATCGAGTTTGAGTCGGGTGATTCTTCCACGCTGGATTGTCGGCTTTAATTTGCTCGCGGCTAAGATTGCCAACAATCAGCCGATCGATGTTTAATTGATCTGCTTTCTGAAAGGCTTTAGCCTCTCTGTCTTGCGCGTCTGCCTGCTTCTCTGCGATTTGCGCGCGCTGCTCAATCTCTGCGGTTTTCACATCGGTTTGATGCTGTTTACCTGCTTTGATGAATAATTGGGAGCCTCCGACTGTGGCAGAGAAAAGCAATAGACCTAATCCAAGGTTTCGGGCGTAGAGGTAAAGCTGTTTGTGTAGGCTCATTTCGCCCTCCGTTGTTCTGTCTGTGGGACTTCAACCTTGAATAGAACGCCCTGGTCACGTACCCAGTAGCCAGCGACGAAACTGAGCAGGACACAGCCAAATACGAAAATCCCGCTCATCATCGATCCGTCATCACGGTGATAGTTGCTCACGGTTTAATCCTCCGGGATTAGGTTTTCTAAATCATTGGCAAGGTCTTCGATCAGGAATTGCAGATCAGGTAGCTCGTCTTCATCCAAGCCTGAATTTTCGACGATGCCACGGATCTGCTGCATTGTTGTTTTCACCCGCTCTGAAGCCATGTGTTCGAGCGGGTGTGGAATGAATTCGTCTTTGAGGTCGATCATTGAATTAACCAAGCGATGACTGCCCAACACTGAATCGGGTCTGTCAGAGTCGATAAGCTTTCCAGTGCAAACAGCATTGGATCGTTTGCTGTTTCGTTCTCCATTGAGGTTTCAACGCCATCCCCGATCGCGTCCGAAACACTTGTCCAAAAATCATCTTGTAGCCCGGACTTCAAACCCCAAGCATGAACCGCCAACACTGCCGTCAATGCTGCCTGATCGTTATCAGACAGACTGCAATTACCTGCTGCATCCTCAAATTTTTCTGCGAATTCCTTAATCTCAGTGATGTCGTAATTTCCGCCGTAATAGCCGATTGAGTTAGCCATGATCTCGATTTCTCCGTTCGTGTATTTGTTGTGAGAAGTTGTGAGTAGCGATCGCTGGTTTCTTCGAGGAATTGAGCGATCGCAGGTTATTGTCTAGCCCTAGCCCCCAGCGCATTGCACCTCGCTCGTAGCGTTGTCGCGAGTGCATTCAGCAACAGATGCAGGGTTCTTTTTGAACTCGCGATCGTAAGTTGACTTGTCGATTTCCTTGCCGTCTTGCTCGTATCGAATGTGCTGCAAGGTTTCTTTTGGCTGCAAGGCAATCAATGTGATCGCAGCACCCAAACTGAGTGCGACAAGTCCCGCGAATATGTCCTGAAGTCTCATAATGAAAAAGTCCTCTGAATGTGTGAATGTTTGGGGATAGAACCGATCGCTGAACTTTCCTAGGGCAAAGCGATTGGTTTTTGATGTTTACCAGTCGTCATAATCAGTCCAGTGATTTGTAATCGGCTGATGGTAGAGGTTGCAGAAGCTTTCTTCTGCTTCAGTCGGCTCAACGATTTGCAAATCTGCAATATTGCACCAAGTTGCAAAGAATCTCAGTCGAGCGCGATCGCCTTGAACTTCAATGACTTGGTTTCTCGCAAATTGTGATAAATGCCCTGGACATTTGCGCCAATAAACGAAATTACCGACTTTCATGAATCTCAGTTATCGAGTCGTTTTGGAAGTTCGGAAGCTTGCAACAATACCCTCTGCACTCGATCGAGTTCTTCAATCTCTGCTTGTGGCATTGACTTCAGACGCTCAGCTAAGAAATCAGTGACAAGCTTCAAAACCTCAATTGCATCGGTGCGATCGACGGGTTGGATCGACTTTCGACGGTGCATAAATCCGTCAAAGTGGGAAAGCTCGATCGCGTTCCCGGTCGGAATGGTCATCGCACAATGAGAAGCCAGCATACTTAAATCGAAGATAGAAAGCTGTTCCCAGTGCGATCGATAGAAAGCTTTGATTTGCTCAAACGTGTCTGACATGGGTGATTCTCCAAGCTTGAAAATTCAGTCTGAGCAAAGCTCATTAACCAAGTAGTCCTAACAGGCTCTCATCCACTTCTGAACTATTACCCTGAGACATCACAGCATCATTCTGAATTTCTGGGACAGAGACACCTAGCAACCGCATTTGATGATCGGAAATGATCCGAGAAATAATCTCAGTCGGATCGTCTGTCCCCATCAATGAACCAATCTGACGAACATAATCACGCTGATAAGCCTTGATCGTTGCTCTCATGCTCTATTTGCCTCCTTTCTGCAACTTCAGTTGAGCCAATTTGAACAATCCCCGCGCATTGCTCCAATGAGAATCAGCGATCGGGGTAATCCCCTTAGCAACTAACAACGGCGTGATTTTTGGCAGTTGCGCCCCGCCTCCAATGGCGATCGAAGCGTCTGCGTTCGCGCTCCATTCCGAGGTTGCTTTGAGCAATTGAGCTAAGCCCGAAACAATCCACTCTTTAAGTTCTGCAAGATAGATTTGCTCAAAGTTGAACCCAGTAACAGCGACGTTGCCATAGTCAAAGGTTTTGTTCTCAATCCCTGCTCGAATCAAGTCCTTTCTGGCTGGAGTCGATAGCTTTTTGCGGGTTTCCTTGTGGTTGGCAATGTCATCGATCAACGGTTCCACACCTCGTAGAATCACTTTACGATCGACCAGCTTTCCACCTTGAAACACCGATGCAATCAGCGTTCCGTTGCCTAAGTCGTTTACAATCGTTGTCCCTTTGATGTCGATATCAGCGCTGGCAACGGCGATCGCTCCGATGCCTTCTTCAACAACTGACAGCACATCGATTTCAATCTGCGTCACGTCAGAGCCTCGAAATCGGATACTGTGAACACCTTGCACCGAATCGGCTAATTCATCCCCGAATGTTTGTGAATCTTGGGACGAAAGCACGATCGCAAACTTCCACCGCAACTGATGTGGCATTGTCTCGATCGCGCCTGTTAGCAGTTGAAGTGCAAATTTAATCTTTCCTTTTGCATCATCAACGACTCGCTGAAAAGTTAAAGGTGCAACTTGAGCGGCTGATTTTCCAGCAAACCATTTGGAGCCGATTAAGTCTGTTCGATCACCTCCGAGATATTCAATCAATCCCAACTCTGGATCAGTCGAACCGATGTCATGAATCGCATGAACATAAGACGGGATAAGGATTTCACGGGCATCGATCACAAACTTTGTTGCCCCGTTGCCAATGTCTAAACCGAGTGGTTGAAATTGGCTGTGATTGGTTGTGACTGGCTCTAGCTGCCGAACAATATTCATAGTTACCTGTTTTTGTTCTTCGTTAGTGGTTGTAATTGGTTTGGGTTGGTTCTAGCTGCCTGAATTGGTTATGAGTGGTTGCTAGAACCAACCGAGGTTATCTAGCTCTGCGATCGCTCTTAATCGACTAACCTGTGCAAGTAACAATCGGTACATTCGAGAGCGAGATCAGCAATCCGATTCTGCCAGGGGTTGAAATCTTGATACTTTGCGATCGCATGAAAATCTTCTGCCTGCATCGCTTGAACAACAGCCGAATTTGATAGCAAGCCTTGGAAAGCTGCGATCGCAACCTCTTTGTAGAGTTCTGGATCGATTCCATCGGGGATTTCGCTGAATTGAACTTTTGGAATTGAAGTCATAATTTTGTCCTTTGATTGAATGAAGCTCTGAGTATCCGGGGGACTGAACCTAATCGATTGTTCTACCGTTTACGACCATTACCGGAGTACGCTCGTGTCTACGAACTTCGATTTTTAGATGTGGTGCGCGTTGCTGATACTGCTCTGCATCCGCATAAAACTGCGCGTTCTGCTTGCCAAATTCAAGTCCGGATTGATAGCCTTCTTGATGCAGATTGGAGTAAAGTAGTGCTAACGATCGCACTGTGTTTTCAATCTCTTGATTGATTGCTGCTCTTGCTTCTGGCGATTTGGCTTTCTTCAATCGACTTTGCAGATTGAGCAATTTCCAAGGAGAGCGATCAAGTCCGAAATACTGTTCGATTTGTTCAGAAGGGTTTAACATTGACTGAAACCTAGGTGATTTGGGTTTAGCCGTCCGACGATTGCGAGTCTGGGGACGGCTTTTTGATTGGGAAAATTACTGAACCTTGAAATCTACTTGAGTGCAAGAAGCAGTGAATGAACTTGATCTAAGGATTCAAACTCGCCTGATGCACACTCAGACATCGTTACCGTGTCGCTATCTGGCTTGAAGTGCAGTACCACAAAAACGCTTCCATACAACTCAGGCAGATGAATCGCTGTGAGCCATTCGCCTATTGGAGAAACACTGTGATCCACATCAAAACGAGGATCACTCTGTGCGGCGATCGCGATTTCGAGAAAGCGCTTAGGGAAAACAAAGCCGTTAAATGGCTCGCCAGTCTTGGGGTTGATGAACCAAACACTGTCATCAGTCCCCGTCCCACAAGAGTGTTGCTTAACTCGCTCTGCAATTTGCGCGGAATCTAACATTTCTTCGCTCCTCAAATAGTGTTGATTGACTGGAAGTCCAGCGGATCGCTTTCTGTTGCAGAAGCGCGATCGCTGAAATCTATTCGTTGTCGATTACGAGCATCGAATGCGTGATAACTCCGAGAAGGCTTCTGGCAACATTAAGGGCATCGCAAGGCGTAGACTCCCAAGCCTCGGCAGAATCAAAGTGTGTCTTGCACTGAGAACCTAACTCTTCCAGGTGTTGCGCGATCTGCTCGCGTATAGGAATCGACGGGTTTAACTCCCATTCGTTTGTAAACGTTACGGATACGCTGATCACCCTAAAAGTGCCAGAGCTGGAAGGAAGGATTCCGCTATAGCCATATGTGAGCGTTATCACGAGCTTTTTCATTTGAAACCTCGGTAAGGTGTGATTTGCCCGAAGGCAAAAGCGCGATCGCTGAAATCTCGTGGTTGTGTTCGTGGCGGTTGCAATCCCGCTTTAGAGTCCTTTACCAGTCACCCCGGACTTATTTCAGTCTTCTTGTCTACGCGGGGCATCCGTTGAGCGAACCCGCCGTGAGGGTCTTTCACCCCCGCCGTGTGGGTTGTCTCTCCCACCGACAAAACTAATATAGCTCGATTCTTTTCAAAGTAATAGCACTATTACATTGAACCTGCTTATGCTGCTAAAATGCTCTTAAAATAGGCTTAAACAGTTATCAAATAACAGTTCTAAGCAGCATAAAATACTAGCACTTTGATAAGATAAATCAATGTAATAGTACTATTACTTCGAGAATAAAAGGGATTATGCTGTGTTTTATACGGTTCAATGTATTGAGGAGACATGAATACTTTTCAAACGCCAACGACAGTGCCACGAAAGAACGCGGGATATCGACTAGACGAACGATGTATCGATGCGATTAAGGAACTAGCAAATCGCACCGGGAAATCTATCAATGAATATCTCGAAGATTTGATTTTCCAGCACGGGAAAATTAACGGAGTTATTCCACCTGATGCAGAGCCGCTAGGTGAAACACGCGGGGGAAAACGATTAGGTGCAGGGAAGCCACCGAAAAAATCTGAGCAGGAGAACGATCGCGCAGATGCCGAGAATTAACCGACAGCGAGGATCGATCGTTATGAAATTTTTCATCTGTCCATTTGAAACGGATTTCGATCCTCAGCAAATTGACTGGGAATCCCTACCGGATCTAGAACTTGCAGATATTGAGGCGCGGTTGCGATCGCTCGGTTACGAATACCTATATCCCGATAGTGTTTTCAAACCACGCAATGAGTCTGAGGCTATGTGGTTGTTCAAACTGGCTGAAGCGCAACGAGAAGCAGCGATCGCAGAATTCAACTTGACTGAAACAGAAGTCACAGCGATCGAGCAACAATTCAGAGAAAGGTAATGCCGAAATCAAAAGCCTGGACAGATTGACTGAGCGATCGCACTCTTGCACCAAAAGACGACCGCAGTACTGCAACCCTTGACCATAAATTAGTATCTCTTATCGTTTTCTGGGCTATGTGCGGTGGGAGACGGGGACAGTTGGTACTAAACAGCAGCTATTTGGTGTCTTTTGCAGCTAAAAAAGCCCCAAAAGCGGAGCTTATAATCACGAAACCTGATAACACTAGGGCGAAATCATTGCAAAATGGTAGTTTGAGCGATCGTGCTACTAAAAACTGATTAGAATATTCCATATCTGGTGTATTACACTGGTTTTCAACATGGCTTCAAAAATTCCCCCCGTTCCGTTTCGTTGTGTCGAGGGTTTCCGCGATCGCATTGATGCAGCAGCACGGAAGCAAGGTAAACCTCGCAATCAGATTATTCGAGTAGCTTTGGAACGTTATCTAGCCGAGCTAGAAGCCCAAGACTCGAAAAAGGCAGCGTAAAAAGTAACGATTTTGATTAATCACTCAGGAGTGAGATCTCATCACTGAAACAGAGGTGGATTTTGAGTAAAGAACCGATCCGTAGAGATACCCTTACCCGTGCAGAAATTCAAGCACAGTTACATCACGAACAAGCGTTGAACGTTGTATATCAACAGCGTAAGATGCAATTCTTTCACGGCTTTGCAGATTCGTTTGGGCAGTCCGTTGCTCGATGGCGAAATAAAACTGCTGAGTGGGACGATTACCTTGTTCTGATTCGATTTCTGCCTGAAATACTGCTTTACCGCTATGGCTTCGAGCAGTGCGTATGTCATACGGATCAAATTGCCGTGTATGACGGAACAATGAAGTGGTATCGATCGCTGTCCGAGTGGCTCAGATATTTAAATCCAGGAGACAAAGAAATCCCTGCTGAGCTTCTGTTCTCTGACGAAGTTCGAGTAAAACCAAGAGCCGAGCTTTCCAAAGTTGTTTTAGATCTGGCGGTTCAGTTGCTTCCAAGAAGTGCTGAACTGCAACAAGATTTCAAAACCCCTGCTGATCTCTGGTTTGCATGGGAAGCCTCGATCTTGGATGCCGACTTTTTTGTGTCAGGACTAGCTACAGGGAATGCCAGTGAAGAAATTCGCCATTCCAATACAGACAGCTACAAGGTGATGCAACACACAGCAAGATGGTTAGAATCTGCCAATTCTATACGGGCATCAAAAGATCATCATGTGTCGTTGCCATTATCCGAAGCGCTACTAGGTATATCAGCGCTAACTGCATCGAAAGATGAAACCTTTCGATTTAGTAAGGCTTACCAAGCATTCCAGCGAGAACTTAAGCGTTGGGGAAGAACTATCAGAAATACGCCTGGGTTTAACCAGACGGTGTTTCGGAATGGACAATTGCTACCCAGCGGCAAAAAAGCCCCACGTAAAGCCAAAAAAGTGGGGAAAGGATTTGGAGTGTAACAAAAACGTTACAAGAAAAAACTTAGTTGCACAAAAGTTGCGATCGCAAATTGAGTCCTTCTATCTTACGTATAAGAGTTAATTCGTACCAATGGCAGAAATCAAACGGATTGTGTTACCTGTTCGCCTTGCTCCTACTGACTGGGAGGCACTGAAAGATCGAGCAAAATTTGAGAATTCAAATGCAAGCGCGATCGCGAGAAAAGCCATCTATAGCTATTTGTGCGCTTCACCATCAAAAAACCCCTCCAAAGCGGCTTAAGCCTTGAAGGGATTCTCTTATCAAACCCTTAGAAATAGCGATTTCAGTCGGCAAACTTGCTCGCTATTTAGGGCGCTCGTACCGCGTAGGTACGCTCTAATTCTATGATGATTTTTTCGACAGCTAAGCAGAAAACCCACTCAAATTCTAACAAATTTGAAAACCATTCCCAACTTAGACTCTTTCCCAACAATACTTCGCCCCAAAATCTACAGCCGAAAGAGACACGCCCGACTAATCCGCCGCGATCGAAACCACGACCGAAGCCTAAACCGGAATTAGCGATCGAACCAGTTCGTTCAGAGTTTGAGGGCGATCGCTACTGCCTGTGCTACGGCACATTCACGCTTCGACTTGAATTGCCAAAGGATCAAGCTTACGAGTTATTCGATTGGACTGTTCGACTCGATTGGAGTTTGGACGATCGTGGCGTTCCGACTGATATCGCTCGAATTTGGGCGGCGGCGGAATCTGCGCTCGGGGGAGGACTTGACTAATGGGTTTTTCCTCTAAAGGATTTGGCAAAGTTCAATCAGTCGAAGTCGGTGGAAATCCTAGAACAATCTACAGTTCTAATCCAGGCGTTCACGCGACGATCGAAGCTCTTTTAGCCCTCGGCTGTCCTCCAATCCCAGTTGCACCGAAGCAAGATCCAAGAGCAGAAGGCTGTCATCATCAGCACTTTGTGATCGTGCGCTTCAAAGAAGTCAGTCCAAATCAGCCAGCGATTCAAGGCGACTACTGCCGGATTTCTCAAACTAAGGTTGGCGATTTTGTTGCACCCGTGAAAGGCGATTATTGCCGTCTTGACGAGAAGTTACAGCCGATCGGACGTTTCACCGGAAAGAATCCGAGTTACCTTGATCGCAATGGTAGAGCGAGATCTTTAAATCACAAGACATATCAGAATCGACTGCCTTACGAATGGGAATTACGAGAATGGTTTAGTAATCCTGAAACGGGTATCGGTACGCTTGGAGGGCATTCAGGCGTAGTCTGGATCGATTTTGATGCAAAGAACTATTCGAGCCAGGACGACTGTGATCGTGATGTTCAGCGAATCATCAGCGCTAACAACTTAGAGGATGCTTGGATCGAGCGCACTGGCTCCGGTGGGTGGCGAATTGCTGTATGCCCTCAAAATCAGCCGGCGTTCACCAATTTTTCAACCACGATCGACGGTGAACATATCGGTGAAGCACTCTGGGAAGGGCGTTTTACTGTACTAGCTCCAACCATTCATCCAAACGGGAATCCTTATCGTCGCATCGGTTGGAGTTCCCCGGCAGAAGTTGAAAGTCTAGAAGCGATCGGCATTTTTCCGACAAAGGATGAAATCGCGAACCAAACTCGCAAACAGAAGCGGAGCGGACAGAGCGCAAGTCAATCGACCCCCACTAATCCGATCGATAACCCTTGGGATATTCGCAACTTTGCTGATCGCTTAATTGGGTATCGGATTGAAGGCGACTGGATCGAGTGCAAATGCCCAGCCCACAATGGTACTTCCGATGATTCTCTCCATATCCGAATCGACACAGGTGCTTATAAATGTTGGGCTGGATGCGATACAAAACGGATTCAACAGGAAGCCTTAGCGATCTCTGTTGCCGGTGGTTACGAACTTCCTGAGACTGAATCACAGCCTAAATCTGAACAATCCGATCGAGATCGCTTAATCAGCAAGCGGGTATTGCGCTTCCGTCAATTCTGGAATGATTTGCAGCGAGATTTCTTACTGCCAACTCTTGTTAAGGGCAACGAAATTCGATTTCAGGCATACCAAGGATTTGCACCGATGATCGATTTATTTTGGGAAACAACCTGCTTACAAGGTTGGCTTGGAGCGGGAAAAACTACAGCAATGCTGCGATCGTTGATTCCCTATCAAGATAAAGCGATCGTTTGGCTTGCACCCCGAAATGGGTTGTTACGGCAGACGGCAGAGAAAGCCAAAGAGCTTGGATTCAGCACGTACCACTATCAAGATAATGCTGGCGAACATGCCAGAATGCTGCGAATCGATCAGCCTGGAATTTACTTTATGGCTCCCGATTCGCTGAAAACTTATGCCGTGACGAATATTGAGTGGCAGAGCAAAATCCTTGTGATTGACGAATTTAGCGGAATCCGTAAAGAGATTTTGGGCAAGACAGCCGAATTGCCACAGTTCACTGATGCGATCTCTCGATGTGCCTCGCTGCTTGTGGCAGATGCCTTTCTGAGTCGGGTTGATATCAGAGTTGTGCGGAAGTATCGATCGGGTTCAATGCAGATTTTGAACCAAGAATTTAAGAAGTCTCCCGTCAAGATCAAATGGCTGGAGTGTCGCAACCGGAAGGGTGATATTTCGTTCAGCCATGAAGGACTTTATTACCCGCTGATTGATCAGTGGATTGAGGAAAAGTTAGGACGAATTGCGATCGCAGTCGATTCAATCCATATCGCCAAAATGCTCGATCGCTACCTCAAGTCGAAAGGGGTTAAAACCTGGATCGTTTGCTCTGAAACACCAGAGCAGAATAAAGGCTTCATGCCTGACCCGGACAAATTGATCGAGAGTGGCAAGATTCAGGCTGTGATTTACACTCCGACGGCTCAAAGCGGACTAGACATCCAAGCCAAATTCGATCGAGGTTTATTGATTTGTACCGGAACGCTTGCACCTACCCAAATGCTGCAAATGTTGGGGCGCTGTCGGCAATGTCCTGAATGGTACGTCTCAGCACCCAGGCATTCAGGCAGTCCCGAATGTGTGACACCATCTCTAGACGGCAATAAGATCCGAGGATGGACGGAACAAATCAGACAGACATTCGCGGATCTAGGCTTCAACGCGCCTCTAGAGGCTCAAGGATGGGGGATTTGGGAAGAACTCACACGCGGTATTGAGAAGGCGTTTACGTCCGAATATATGCGGCATCTGCTCGATCATTTCTTCGAGGCGGTTGAAGCGGTTGAAGTCGAGAACGATCGCGTCACTGAATGGCGCAAGGATTCCCAGATCCTCAAAAATGAGGAGTGCGAGAAAATCCTGAAAGCTAATCTAAGTAACGGTTTAAGACTGATTGATGAGCAAAAGCAACCGACGCTAAATTCTGAAGTTTGGGACATCAAACTGGCTGAATTCGGCGGGAAGTACCCAAAAGTTGCAAAGAAAGCGATCTTTGATTTTGAACAGTCTGAAATTCAAGTGCGACAATCAAACGCAGAGATTGATAGGCTAGGTGGCTGTGATGCCATTCGAGTCAAGCTATCCGAACTTGCTGCAAACATTGAGCAACTCACCGACGCGATCGAGATTTTAGACGAGCGGCTTGATATTCTGAAGCGCTTTTATGCTGAATCTGATAGTCCTGACGATTGGCAAGCGCTTGTGGATGCTCGCAGAGAGTGGTTCTTGCTGACACAACGACGAACGAATACTTTTGCAGAATACGCAAAGCTTGATCGTTTACTGCTCAGCGCTAAAGGTGAATTAGCGCTGGATGCGATCGACATGACAAAGCTATTTCACTCACGACGAGTTGAAAAGCTTAAAAACTACGTGATGGCAACCGAACCAAACGAGCAGGACGATCGTGATTTGCTCCAGTACTTGCGCGAACGTCCGACGCATTACAACGCTGGCAACTTTAAGCGGCTGCAAAATATCAAATTGTTCCGATCGCTCAATCTTGGTTCTTTGGCATCCATCGCAAACATCAAGGAAGTCGAAGCGGACGTGAACTCTTTTCGCGCTCTAAGTCCAGCGATCGTGAAATTATATCGGCAGTTTCAGGCAAACTCTGAACTGATTCGGCTGTTCCCGCTAATCGACTCGGAGAAAGCATTCTTTGATCATCTCAAGGCTTGTATGTCCTATCTGGGTTACGAGCGCGGTGGGAAGTCGATCCGAGTTGAGACTGAGGGGCTGAATCAGAACGGATTCGATCGCAAGGGTAATCAGCGATTCAGCAAGTCTAAAACGTTTTACTTTGTCTTTTGGTTTCTGATGGAATGCAGTGGCTCTGCTTACTTCCGAGAAAATCTTGAATTGATTCTTGAGGCACTGCGCGATCGACTTGCAACCGAACGCGACGATCGACAGAGACGACGGGAACAGAAGGAACGCTACGAAACACCTCCGCCAGGTTGGGAGGCACAAGCAGCATGATTGATAATCCCGAATCGAATAACGAGCAACCCTCTCAAACACTGAACGAGGTGCGCTTGCGCTGCCACAGATTAATCGATCGCATTGCGAAACGTCCCGGATCGATCAAATTGCTCCTTCTTGCAGAGCGATCGCTGACAACTTTTGAACATTACAAAGCAAATCGAAAAAGATGAGCCAGAAAATTTGGTATTTCACGAATGAAGCGGCGATCGCTCTTGATTTGCCTGCCAAAAAACTGAGAGAGTTAAATCGATCAGGATTGTTCAAGATGGGCTACCACGTTCGAGACGTAACGCCTCCTAACTCGAAACTCCCTCGATACCAGTTTCATGTAGAACGCTGCTCAAAGCAGCTAGAAACCCCGCCTGAGAAGCGCAAATCTTACTAACTAATCCAATGAACCTAAAAGAAGTGAATGCACGCCTCAAGGCGGCAAAAATTGGTGTGTCCGTTGAACAGAATGGCGATCGCTTGCACCTGCGTGGCATCTTTCCACCTAAACCCGGTGAAACTCAGCGAAAGCAAAGGGAAATTGCGCTTCATGTTTATGCCAATCCTTCAGGATTTAAAAAAGCAGAAGCAGAAGCGCGGAAAATTCGATCGCAGATTGATTTGAACGAATTTAACTGGCTCGATTGGGATGAAAAGCTAAGACGTGAGGCAGAAATTAAAACTACACGTCTTACAGGGCAATGGATTGAGCTATTTGAGAAGGATTACTTTAATCGTCGATCGCGGACACCAAAATCTGAAACGACTTGGAGATCAAACTATCTACAACCGTTTACCAGGTTGCCGCATGAGAAGCCATTGACGGCGGAGCTGTTGCGGCAAGTAATCCTCGAAACTGAACCAGACACCCGCAATCGGCAAAAGTACTGCATTGCTTATGAAGCATTTGCCAAATTTGCCGGGGTGATAGACCTCAATGCAGCTGCACTTAAAGGCGACTATAATCCCAAACGCTTAACCCCGCGAGATTTGCCGACTGATAAAGAGATTAGCGAATGGCGAGATCTCATCAATAGCAAAAATGAGTCATGGGGTTGGGCATTTGGAATCATGACGACTTATGGACTACGGAATCATGAGCTATTTCATATCGATTTGGAACGGCTGAAAGACTCGCCAGTACTGAGCTTGATAGATGACGACAACGGCGGTGGAAAAACAGGATCTAGGCGCGTTTGGGCGGTCTATCCGGAATGGTGGGATAAATGGCGACTATGGGATGTGAAGCTCCCATCGGTTACGGGAAAAGACAATTCGGCTCTGGGGAATCGCGTTACAAAGGCTTTTGCTCGGTACGGATTCAAAAAACCGTACAATTTGCGCCATCGATGGGCAGTCAGAACGATTGAATTTGGGATTCCCGTCGAACTCGCAGCACAACAGATGGGACATTCCTACCAAGTTCACTGCAACATCTATCACTACTGGATTTCTGATGATGTACATCAGAGGGCATTCGATTTAGCAATGCAAAGACCCGATCGACCATTACCGCCATAAACACCCCTAAATTACCCCTAGATTTTGCCAATATTTCAGAACAACTCAGGACAATTTAGTACATTCGCTCAACCGAAAAAGCCTGATTTCATAAGGGATTTAGCCTGTATCGCTGTGGTACAGGCTTTTTACTACTGCTGTCTCATAAGCCCAAGGTCGCAAGTTCAAATCTCGCCTGAGCCATTAAGGAAAACCAAGCCCAGAAAGGCTTTTAGCAGTGGATCGAAAGGTTCACTGCTTCTTGTTGTTGGGTCATATTGGTCAGGGTTGGGCTGGTTTTGGGGGTAAATTGGGGGTAAAACTATCGTACAAATGTTTTCCTACTAGAGGTGAGACTGATGTATGACAAACCCCCGTCCCGCAAAGCTTTCAAAGGTTCAGTCAAGGTCAAGGTTTCTAATGAGCGGCTTCAACTCGTGTTTCGAGTAGCAGGCAAACGCTATTACCTCTCGACCGGATTGGCAGACACGCCCCTGAATTGGCAACTAGCAGAGCGCAAAGCGTCCCTGATTGAAGACGATATTTTCAAGGAAAGATTTGATCCGACTCTGGAGAAATATAAGCCGCAGGCAGCGATCGCGGACGTTACCCCCAAAATTACCCCCAAGGAAGTTGAGCCACCGCCCAAAACGTCGCTGATCGATCTGTGGGAGAAGTACACCGAATTTCAGCAGGTGCATCTAGCGAAGACAACAATCCTGCGAGATTACAACAAAATTGAGAAGCGCCTTCACAAGATGCCAGAGCCGTATTTGGAGGAAGCGATCGCAATTCAGGCTTGGTTACTCAAGAATTACTCCGCTGACACCTCGAAGCGAACACTGAAGCAACTGAGTGCCTGTGCAAACTGGGCAATCCGCAAACGGATGATCACAGAGAACCCGTTCAAGGAACTTGCACAAGAAATCAAAATCAAGAAGAAAAGCAAAGTCTCGCGGAAACCGTTCACGCGGCGATGCGTTGCTGCAATTCTCTCTGCTTTTGAGAATAATACCTATGCGTCGAAGTACACACCTCGATCTCATTCGTACTATTTGCCCTATGTCAAGTTCCTGCTTCATACTGGATGCCGACCCGAAGAAGCGATCGCGCTGAAATGGAAGCACATTGAGATTGCTCACATCCACTTCTGCGAGGCATTCGCGACGGATGTGAGACAGCGTAAAGAAACCAAAACATACGTAGAACGCTACTTCCCGATTAACGAGGAACTGAAAAAAATCTTGGATGCGATTCGCCCGCAGGACTGCCGCCCAGAGCAACTTGTGTTTAGCGGCAGAAACGGCAAGGAACTGGATGCCGCGAATTTTCTGACTCGGACCTGGCGACCGATCGTGGAGCGGTTGGTGGAAGAAGGCAAAGTGAAGCGGTATTTGCCACAGTACAACTGTCGCCATACTTTTATCACGCTCTGTCTAGAAGACAAAATTTCTCCCCAACAAGTGGCGGAGTGGTGCGGCACTTCAGTTGCAATTATTGAGCAACATTATCTGGGAACTATCCGACAGGTGGACGTACCTTCGTTTGGACTGACCGATGAAGAGGAATCGGAGCCTGATGAAGAGTAGCCTGCCGCCTTCATTTGACTGAAAGGGTGTGTCTACTTCGTCCTGTAAAAAATATTCTAAGATCGCAGTCTTGAAGCAATCTTAGTGTTTCAGTCTCTTGTTTTCCTTTGCAACTGCTGCACAGTATTGCTCGATTGCTTGTTGGTGCAGAATTGGATTGTGGCGATTCTGGAGCCAGTCTTTGATTAAATCCAGGTTGTATCGAATGCTGCGGCAATTCACTCGAATCCAGTGAACACCCTCGATCCACTCTCCTTCCATGCGATAACGTTTCAAAGTACTACTGCTGACTCTGAGGTAGGTAGCCGCTTCTTGTTTATTGACGAATTCTGCCACGGGAGATCTCCTGATGCGATTTGAGATAAGGTGGTTTGTCTAGGTCATGCTGGGGATACAACGTAAATCTGAAAAGGCAACTCGCTGGGGGCAATCTGAGCGGGATTGAGTGCTGAACCGGATTTGATGTGCATCGTCAAGTTTTCGTGTGAGATGCGAAAGGACTAAATTGGGCAATGCACCGACATAAATTGCTCGAATCCAGCAATTATTTCGCCAAACCTCGATCTCATCTCCTAGTTTGAGTATTTGAGGAGATGAAGTCTCGTTTGGGATATGGGTACTGTCGGGTTTATGTATGGTTTTGGGGTCGTCAGTTTTGTCAATGGAGGGCGGAAGTGTTGAAACTGGTGGAACTGTAGAAGATGACGCGATCGTCAATGGACGGTCATTCCTGTCAATTTCTGCTGGACTTGCAAAGGCATTAGAGACTGAAACTAATTTCATGTGTGTTCCAGTTCCCTGAATTGAAGCATATCCGGCATTTGCTAGAAGCTGCATGAGCTGTCGAATTTTCTCGGTCGTAACGTTTCTCAGCGATCGAATTCCGCTTTTCAAACGTGAGGCGGTTACTTCGCCAACTCGCTCTGCAAATTTCTGGATTTTGAGTGCGATCGCAGCTAATCCTGAATCTGGTGAATTGTGGGTATGAATCAGTCGATGTTGCCAAAGATAGTAAGCGGCAAGCTGAATTGCTTGTTCCATTGTTTGGTCATCAATGATTTGAGATGGGAATTGCTGACTTAGAACAGTGTTGACGATGTGTAACCACAAGGCAAGCCGAGCTGTATATGCTTCAATTTTGGGATAAACGAGTTGTAGCCCGATCGCGGTTTCTGCGCGTTGAGCATCGACTAACTGATGCTGCCATGCCTCAAATAGACACTTTGCTTCAGTTGATAAGAAGTAGTCTTGTTTTGGTAATTGCTCTAGCTGACGATAGAGCCAGATGAGTGCTTCAGTAATTTGGGTATCTGGCTCATCTTCGGATAGGTTCAAGTAGCGGGGAGGCGCATCTGCGGCACAGAATAACCATCGGCTCCAAGCTCCATTGGCATCATGATGATCGCCCATCAAATCAGCGAGTACTTCCCACTGGATTGCTCCAGTTCGGCAGATTGCAGAATCGGGAATACACACTGCTTTTTCAGCACGATCGACAATCACAGCCGACCCCGTCCACTGATCCAATTCTGCTTCTTCGTCTGCTCCTTGACCTCTGCGATACTGGTTCCGTCCTTTAATCGCTCCAGCAAGCTCATCCCGATAGTAGAGAATCCCTCTCGGATTTTCAGCATGAGTGCGTTGCAATGTCTCGATCGTAGAATCCTTGGTCAAGTAGCGTTTGCGAACTGGCTTTTTAACTTGTTCCCCTGCGGCTCTGAGTTGTTCGTATTCCTCCATTTCAGCTTCGTACCGTTTGTGTGCCTCTTTTTCCAAAGTTGTGAGTGGATCAAGAATGATGCGTTGGGCAGGGGTTTTCATGCTGCCGGACTGAGCGACGATCGCACTCCAAATCACCATCGGCTGAGTGTACTTTGCACTGGGTTTGATCACGACTTGGGCGGCGGTTCCAATTCGACTCGCAGCAGCAGGAAGGAGTGTGGTAAACAAAAACTCTGGAGTCGTCGGCATTGCATTTGCGGTCTTGGTGAGAATCTCAGCAAACCAAGGTTCGAGAAAGTCATGGAGGTTGAACGCAGTAGGACGCGATCTCAGAAGGTCTTGAAGTTTGAGTGTGGATTGAGCTTGATCTAAGGTCGTTTCCTGTTCGGTATGAATGGCACTTGCAAGAATGTTGATATCTCGATAGGGAATACCTTTTGTCCTGGCTGCATCCATCAGTGCGATTTCTCGCTGAAACGGAGTGTGGTTTTCGCTGAGCGCTTCTTCTAGGAGTTCGCGCAGCACCCTGGCTTCCGTTTGAGAATTGGAGGGTTCTGGGAAAATTGCGGAAGAAGCTGCTTGTTCAAAGTCTCCCCAGGTGAACCCTGCTTCAATGGCATTAGAGACATCCCAACCTGCGATCGCACAATCTGAAGGCATAGGAACTTGAGCGATTTTGCCCCGCTCCCCCAATGCTTGTGCTAATTTCTTCGCTCCCTCTTCTCCTGGAATCGTGCCATTTTTCGTAGGGGTATCATTACGATCGAAGAAAATGAATACAGTGCCAGGTAGCTCATTCAACTGGGATTGCGGCGGAATCGCACCACACCCTGCCGTTGAGCAGCAGACTGCAACTTTTGCCTTATGCTGCCGCGCGAGCCAACCTAACTGCATCGCATCCCATTCTCCCTCACAGAACCAAGTGGCTTCTGCATCGTCGGGAGTGTAGGTATGAAAGAGAGTGGCAGGCACTCCTGCTTGGCTCCATTTGGGAAGTTCAAGATGATTCAACCAAGGTGAAATTCTGAGCTTGCGATAGAACTGGTCTTCTTGATTTGCTGGAATGTGAAGTGCGATTGACCAGTAATGTTCTCCATTCTGCTGCCACCGTTCTAATCCAATATGGTAGAAGTGAATCATTTCGGGCGTGAAACCGCGCTGCTCTAGCCATTGCCGAGCGTGTTGCTGAGGTTTATCGTTGTGATTCAAGAGACGCTGCTGAGAGAGTAGAACTTCATTGCGTGAAATCAACCGAGATTTGCGCCGGGATGGGGTGCTAGTCGTGAGTATAGCTCGTGATTTAGAGCTACTAGATTTTGAATTTCCCAATGCGGCACGAATCTGATCTCGAGTACATCCTCGCCAACAGCGGTAGGCTCCAGTTGAGAGATCGATGCTGAGATTTTTCTGTTTTGGTTTGCCATCTTGAACACAGGAAGGACAGACCGCGCGTCCGGAGCTATCTAGCTCCACCCATTGTCGAATATCAAATGCAGACTGATTGTTGGAAACAAAAGTCATCTGAGCCTCCATGAGGTTTGTAATGTAGGATTGAAAGCAATCTCTCCATGCAAAAGCCGGGTCAGCTTGTTGAAGAAACTGACGCTTTAGACGATGAAAATAGCAATTAGGCGTTTAACCTTCGTGAGCTTTGGTTCGCTGAAGTTTGAAATCGAATCAGGGATGCACTTTAGCAGAGATGATTTCGGTCTCCATTGTTCGATCGATTGAACTGTGCATCGTTGCCAGGAGGAAGCAATTGCCTTGGAACCATAGCACTCTCGGTATTCGGAAGTGGCTGCGTGGTTCTTGGTAGATCGGCGCGCAGGTTCAACTTAGGGCAGAATCGCTGTCGTAGTACCTCAGCCCGTTCTCGTAGATGTAAGATGCAGTTTTGTGCCATTCGTGATAGCTCTTCGTCAGAGACAGAACCCCCGCGTTCTCGTAAGGATTCATATGCGATCGGAAGCCAGTAAGCCCGCAAAGCAGAAAGCTGCATCTCCTTCTGCGAAGCGACTTGGCGGTAATCAGTTTTGAGATAGTCAAGCAGTACGGCATCCGAACTATTCATGGGGACTTGAATGCGTGTACGGTAATCGTATCTCTGAGGTTGGGAGCGTTGCATCCGATGTTCCTCCAGAAGATAGAAATGATGAGTAATGAGAGTTTCTAGAATTCTCAAAAGATGAAGACTTGAGAATTTCAGAAACTGAAGAAAGACAGGTTCTAAGATTAAAAGAACTCGCAATTCGTAGAAGAATCGTAATCGAGAATAGGTAGTGAAGTGCGCCCTGGAAACTTTTCTCAAGTTATACAGACTTTGGCAAAATTACGCAACCTAAAAAAGAAGATGATTTGAGTTCTAATCAGTGTATTCGTAATTAAAATCACAAACTTGAACTAAGTAGTACTAAGAAAGATGTGCTTTAAGACTCCATTAATTCAGGATTTAAGTCGTTTCTATTCGTCAATGTATTCAATTAAATGTGATTTAAATTAAAAGTTCATTTCGATAATACTGAAGTTAAAAACTTATCGGTTTTTAGGATTTATTTCACTCAATCTCCGTGTAATCTATGAGGAAAATTGAGGAAATCTGAGGAAGAAATTGCGAATCTATCTCAAAGAACAAAACTGAATTTAACTGATGAATCTGAAGATTTTTTTGTCATGGATAACGAGTCCAAAATATTATTATCCATTCGGCTAGTTTTAAAGACTCATTGGACAATCTTTGTTAAATGGAATTTGAGTGCGGCTGAAGGAACAGTATCCATCTGGCTATTTTTTTGGTGCAGATCGGATAGGTTTTATCGTCTTTTTGGTAACAGATGAATCGATCGGAGATGTCTCTTGCGCTGGAAGTTCGCCTTCTCGATCGAGCTTTTCTAGAATGGCATCGCGTAGCCATTGGGTTCGATTCGGTTTTGCTCGCACGATCTCATCAATGTCTTCAGGCATTCGTACCGACAACGGAGTTTTTGCCATTGGAATGTCGTTTTGTGTCTGAAACCGAGTCAGAACGTCAGGACGAATTGGAGGTTGTGCCATCGCAGCTAGGCTCCTTGGAAAAGAAAAATTAGCTCCTGCCCTAGTGTACAAGGGTAGACAGACAATTAGCCTAGCTTATCGAGACGCGGATTTTTCGACAGGATGGATCAGACATTTGAATTAAACTCTAGCTTCTAAATTCTATATCCCACGTACACGCGGGATATAATACTGAATAGATGAGCAAAGAACAGGTAAGGGGACGATTTAGCTTCTCGATCGCTTGCATGAGAAAGGAGTGCCCGCCGACCAAGCAAAAAGCACTCCTTGTCCCAAACCTATCCAGATTTAGGAGCATTGTTCATTATGTCATTGATTACTGATCGTCAGGCAGACGAGTTTGAACGTCCCAAGTGCAGCGAAGCCGCACAGCGAGAATCCAAGACTTGCCAAGAGATTGATGAAACTTACTACACGGATGGAGCAAATGATGCGGCTTTCGGGCGCTTACCCGTATATGCCCATGAAGCTTATCTCGAAGGGTATGTCGCTCAGTTGAAGAAACAGCCCAGGGATGAATCAGGCAAAATTCAGCATTACAGTCCGCGTCAGCATTTTGCGTTTGGATGGATGGATGGTGTAGGAGATTACACCGATGGCGAGAGTAATTACGACTCTATTTTCTGATGTTAACCAATTGGAACCCAAAATTATGGAGAACTAAAGCCATGACGAATGAATCTCCAACTCAGGGAGTTCTGATACTTAATCCAACTGTCCCGTTGCCAGAGTTTTCGTTCTTTCAAGTTGTCAAAGTGAAAACGACGAAAGAAGTTGGCACGATCGTTGGTATTTGGTGCTTTCAGACAGAAGCACAAACTTATCAATGGAGCTACCGATTAGAGGGCTTGAGAACATTGAGTACAACTTGGTGGCAGTCAGAACAGCTACGCAGTCTTCATCGTAGAAGACGACTATAGAGTTCAGAGGGCTGATTGCAGCCCTCGAATTAGAACTTTAACGCTTTGCGATCGCTGGTAAATCGACGAGAAATGTCGTTCCTTGAGAGCTAGTGGATTGTACGTGAATGCTTCCTTGGTGTGCTTCCACAATTTGTTGGCATAAATACAGTCCTAGCCCACTCAACGATCGAGAATTTTGGGTTGATATGAATCGCTGAAATAGCTTTGCTTGCTCAGATTCAGAGAAGCCGATTCCTGTATCAATGACTTCGATGATAGCCCGACCTACTCCATCTTCATTAGCAGTTTGCCGAAGTTGAACTTCAACAAAACCTGTCTCTGTGAATTGAATGGCGTTGCTCACGAGATTAATCAGAAGGCGCTGAAGTTCTAATCGATCTCCTAAAATTTCGATTGTTTCGCTGCTTGAGAGGCGTAGATCTAACCCCTTTGAAGTCGCAAGCGATCGCAATTCTGCTAATACCTCCCGGCTGAGTTCAGTTAAGTCTACTGGGAGGAAGGCAAAGGTCTTATTGTGGGTGTTGTATTGATAAGCTTCTAGAGCAGTCTCGACCAGATTAATCAGAGTTTGATTATTGCTCTTGACCTGAGCGAGTGGTGGTTGCAGTTCGGTCAGGGTATTGCCGAAAGTCCCTACTTGAATTTGTTCAAGGACTTGGCTGGCTGCAATCAATGGACTTCTCAAATCATGTGTTAGACCGACGAGCATCAATGCTTGTTCCTCATGAATTTGGACTTGATCATCCCAAGTCTGCTTAACGGTGAGTAGGTTCGCAACTCGTGCGACTAGCTCATCTAAACGTCCTGATTTTTCCAGGATGTCGATCGCACCTGCATCTAAGGCATCCATCAAGGTGTACTCATAAGCAGTGATCAACACAATGGGAATAAACGGTAACTGCGAATTTTCATGGATCTGTCGAGTGACTTCATACCCATCCATTTCTGGCATGACCACATCTATCAAAATTAAGTCGGGTGGTGATTGAGAAATGATGATGAGAGCTTCTCGCCCACTTTGTGCGATCGCAACTTCATAGCCTTGATATTCTAGTGCATCACGAATGATATTCAAACTGCTGGGCGTATCATCAACGAGGAGAATTTGTTTAACGGGAACAACTGAACGCGCGGATCTTGAGTGCATAGATTCACAGATTATCGAGCAAGATGACAAATGACGCTGCACCCTAAAACTGCACCCTGATTTTCAGCGCTGCTAATTTTGTCACATCAATCAACTTCCTGATTTCCAGAATTGCCAGCAATCAAAACGCTGATTGAAATCACAACTGTAAAAATAAGAACAAGTCTCAAAGAGGTTACTTAGAAAATTAGTGTAGCGGAAGTTATAGAAACCGTGAAGCAGGTACAAAGTGTCCAAATGGTCAAAATTTGAGTCGAAGTAGACAATTTGTGGATTGGAAAGACTGCAAATTCTGCATGATGGAGTGGTCAATTTCTCAGGTGTCCACAACATGACTGAGTTTTCTAGTTTACGGTTGGATTTTTGTGTTGCTGTTGGTAAGCCTGTAATCCGAGCAGAATTAGATGAATCACCATTTGATCAGGATTGCGCTGACTACTTGTTGCCAGTGAGCGAATTTGCTCGATCGGAATGGCAGTATTGAACAAAATTAGATTACGCTTGAGTTCTTCAGCAAGGCTATGCTGGTTCTCTCGTGCTTGTAATCTGAGGGCTTGCCCAGTTTCAGAGGTCAAAACGATTTGCAGGATTTCTGAGATCAAGGGCGATCTCTTTTTGCTGCCTTCGGTCGCGCATTGCTCATCGATCGCAGCAAGCAGATCAGCCGACATATAAAAGGTCGGACGGCAACTTTCGCCTTTGCTAGGGGCAGATTCATGTGAATCTGTTGAAGTAGCTTTAGATTTTGATTGGGGCATAAGGCAACCGTTGTGTAGAGGTTGTCAAGTTTTATCCTAAGAGGCTTGTGCAATTCGACGAATTGAAAGCTGTTCTGTTTCATTGAAAGACTATATTTGCTTGATCAAGCTAAACACTTTCCTTAATCAATCAAGCTTTGATAACTTTCGTGGCACGGGTGCTCATTCTTGATGTTGATTGTGCCAATTTAGAATTTGGAACAGGGTGAAGTCAGAAAAAGAAGCTCATTTTATAAAGTCCTACTTAATCGGATTTTTACAAAAGCTCGTGCAAGCTTTACGGAAGTTTTAAGTTGTTCTGTAGGTTTTTGTTACGCACTCAGGGATTAGGTCTGCCACACATTTGTTTTATCGATCTGTGCTCTGTTTTTGACGGAGTGAGTGAAGCTTGAATTGCTGAAAGTTGTGTTGCAAATGACAAAGCTACAGGGTGAGCGAGGTGGGAATGCGAGTCGCAATTATTGAAGATCACAGCTTACTTTGCGTAGGAATCAGAAGTGTTTTAGCAGGGAAAAGTGAAATTCAGGTTGTGGGAGATGCGGCAACTGCGAATGATGGATTGTTGTTGTTGCAGACAACTCAGCCGGATGTGGCGATCGTTGATATTGTTCTTCCGGACTACAACGGACTTGAACTGGTTCGGAAGTTTCGGTCTTCTAATCGTGATGATGCTCAGACAAAGTTTCTGATTTTGACGGGATATGTTGACGAATCGCTGGTGTTTGAGGCATTTACCTCTGGAGTGAGTTCCTACTGCATTAAGACTAGTAAAAGTGACTGGTTGATTGAAGCTTTGAGGACGACTTATGAGGGGGAACCGTGGCTAGATCCAGCGATCTCACGAATTGTATTAAAGTATGCTCGAACTGCGAATGCTCAGGTGAAACGGATTGATCCACCGTTGACGGCTCAGGAAATTGAAGTTCTGGAGTTGATTGTGCAGGGATACAGAAATGATGTGATTGCTGAGAGGCTTTATATCAGTTTGAGTACTGTGAAGTCCTATATTCGGAGCATTTTGGACAAGCTTCATGCGAACGATCGCGCTCAGGCTGTTGCGATTTCCATGAGGGCTGGAATCATTCGCTGAACGATCGTATACGCAATCAAACTTTCAACAGAATTGGTCAAAAACAGAACATTGGTCTACTGAGAGGATATTCTATAGAACAAGCCAAGTGTTCGATCGCATCACAATGAGTAATCCTGCTATCTCGATCTTTTTCTCTTATTCCCATTTAGATGAATCGCTGCGAGACGAGTTAGCAAAGCATCTGAAACTACTAGAGCGTCAGGGTGCGATCGCAACATGGCACGATCGTAAAATTACAGCAGGGCAAGAATGGGCAAATGCAATTGATCATCATCTGGAAACGGCTCAGATCATTTTGCTGCTAGTCAGTGTCAATTTTCTGGCTTCGGACTATTGCTATGACTTAGAAATGAAGCGGGCATTAGAACGTCATGAAACTGGTGCAGCTAAAGTTATTCCGATTATTCTCAAACCTGTAGATTGGGAATTCGCACCGTTTGGGAAGCTGCAAGCATTGCCGAAAGATGGTAAACCGATTACGCAATGGGAAAATCAAGACGAGGCATTTGCAAGTATTGCGAAATCATTGCGGGGTGTTGCTGAGGAAATGCAGCGATCGCACATGGTTCAGTCTTCTCCAACTGCGGTTGCTCCTTTAAGTTTGTGGATACAAGGCTGGAAACGACGAAGCTTTGAAGGTGTGCCAACTGTAGAACTCGATTGGACGGAGCATTTTGACTTGGATGTTTTTCCTCGTCGAACTGCGACTCAAGAGATTTGGGATAAGCAGTTGTTTCCGAGTTTGGATGAGGCGAAGCAGTCTTTTCCAATGGGATCTGTGATTGATGTGCGAGGGCAAATTCCACTGAGTGCTGCGTTCGCGATCGGGACTAAGTTTTTAGATGTGGAAGGGTATACGCTCCAGGTTTTGCAGCGTACATCTGGTCGAGATTTGCTTTGGAAGTCTTCGGCGCAGAGGTCGGATGCAATGTTTCATGTAATCGAAGAAGTGGGACAGCCGGGTGAGGATTTGCTGTTGATGTTGGCGGTTACTGGGTCGGGGCGAGATGCTGCGTTTCGGCTGTATCAGTCTGGCGGGTTTGATGCGGTGGTGTATGCGGAGCCTGTTTCTGGGACAGGGGAAGATGTGATCGCGTCGGATGGGGATGCAGTGGCGTTGGCGATCGATGGGCGGCGGTTGATTCGGGAGTGTCGCGATCGCTATGGGGCGCGGTGTGTGCATTTGGTTCTGTTTTGTCCGGTGGGGTTTGCGCTGTTTTTGGGAATGCGATCGAGGTTTGGGGAGGTGTTGACGTATGAGTTTGATGGGAGGCAGGGGTATCAGGCTTCGGTGAGGATCTGAGGGCAGCGGATGGCGGGTGTGTTGAGACGCGGGGCAGATGGGTGAGGAGAGAAGAAACGGATGGTCGATCGGTGTGTTCTTAAGTTCTTCTATCCTTGTAAATCTCTGCTACAGATCCACAGCTCATCCGTTTCTTCGTCTTAACAAATCCAACTAAAACGAAGACAAGTCAATCATCCGTTGCCGCTGTTTCCGTCCCCTTGCGGGGTAATGAATTCCTGAACCCAATCCAGCATTTGACGCGATCGGGTTGCATCAAACCATGTTTCCGTCCCCTTGCGGGGTAATGAATTCCTGAACCGGCGGTAGAGTTGGCACCAAGAACGGCCAAAAGTTTCCGTCCCCTTGCGGGGTAATGAAGTTCTGAACCCCGGCACTTTTAAAGCCTTACACAGCAAGGGTTTGAGACACCTAATCTGAGGGAAGCATTTTTACCTAGTCAATAATGAGGGTTCATTCTCAATAAGCCTCACTGAGAAGAGGCTGAAACCCAGACTAGGAGCATCATCTGAGGGATTCGACGAAATAATGCGGTTTTCAAGGTTCGGCTGTATCCCTCAGATTTGGGGGTTCTCTATAGTTCGATGAGTAGTATTACTCAGGTAGCTTGAATCGTTAAAACGAATTCACTATATCTGAAGCGTACTTGCATTTGTGTAATTTAGAACATTAAAAAATAATTGAGTGTTGTCATGACGGGTTGCTAAATGCCACGAATCTCCAAAATCATCCCCTCAACTTCTGGAGTACACCAGTCACTCGACAGCACTCGATCGAATAACGGCGATCGCACTTGATCAATTCGTCGAACTGCTTTCAGAATGGGAGCAATATTTTTCCACCATCCTCGCTGCGAGAAGATTAAACATTCCTGCTCAACCAGTCTCACAATAAAGGTTTGATCGAGTCGATGAATCGCGCAAAGCAAATCAATCACTTCTGGCTCACTATTGATCACTCGAATCAGATCGATACTCGTGAGAAGCAGGATTACCCAGTCTTTTAACGTGGGAATATCAACTGTCGATTCGCCTCCAATACTTTGCGCGATCGCTTTGAGTGCAGCCAGTAAATTTCGGCAGCTTCCTCCATCCAAAAGTTGCTTCTCGACCAAACGCGGCAGTGGATGTCCAATTGCATCGGCGACATTGGGTGGAACCTGTCGATAAGTTTGAATCCAATTTGCTGCAATCTCACACCATAAACAGACAATCGCTTGGTTGTCTTCGTTTTTTAGCGCGATCGCAATTTCCGTTAGTTCGGTTGCGTGTAAGGTCTTTCCCCGATCTGTCATTTGAGCGATCGCAGTTAATCCATTCACCCGTACTCCTGGAAATCTAGAGCGTAATAGTCCAATTACAAATGCTAGAGATAGCTGATCTCCTATCAAAGAATACAACTCTTGAGAAGCTGCGATCGCAACTTCCTTATACTTTGAATGAGTGGCTTGTAAGAGTTGCTCGGCTGCTTTTGGGGAGACTTCGGTGCGATAAAGCTTGAGCAGAAATAGCTGAGATTCTTTATCGAGAGTTTCTAGGGGCGGATGTTGCTCGATCGGGATAAATCGGAGAAGTCGCCCTTCATACTCGGCTTGCTTTTTGGGAGAGAGTTCGGAGACTAATTGGCGGAATAGTTCACGCGCGGTCATCGATTGATCAGCTAATGTGTCGAATGCGGGACGAAGGCGCTCTGCATATTGGGCTATGAATGGTTTGAGCTTTTGAGCGATCGCTTCTTGATAGTCGGGTGAGAAAAGGTGTCCTTGCATTCTGAGGAAGCTTGTGACTGTGCTGAAATATCGGGGTTCAAGTTGCTCAAAAGGGCATTGAAGCAGTTTTTCAGCGACTTCGATTTCAGCCCCCTGGCGAAGAGCTTCAGACAGTACGATCGAGTTTCGCCGAGGTTCGGGAGGGGTGTGCTCTAGTAGATCTTGTAGAATTAGAGTAATGATTTCAGGATTTTTGACCGTGCAAAGTCCGATCGCTCTTGCTTGAATGACATCCCACCCTGACGGGTTCACTTGATGCAAAGCTTCTAACCAAGAAGACCAAAGCTTTTGAAGTCCAGCTTCCATGAATGCGGCTAGAAATTGTGCGGTGATCTCTTCTAGCTCCACGTTGTCTGGAATAGCTTGCTCTAGCATTCTAAGGAGCAGTTCTTCTTGCACTTCGACTGGGCTTGTGAGATGAAGCTGAACAATCTTGACACAGCTTCTTGCACCGAATCGTGGATAAAACTGACGGAGCGAAGCAAGTAAGATTGGATTCGATCGATCTTGAAGCAGAGACAGACTATCCTGAACAAGCCAGCCCAAAATCATTGATTGATCTTGAGTCGAAGAACGTTCTGCAACGGCAGCGATCGCATCAGCTAATCGTGAACTGAGTTGATCCCACCATCGGATTGCGAGAGCGTTCATGGTGCGGGCAGTATTGATGGCGATCGCATGACTTCCCTGTGATAGGAGTGTTACCATCATTGACCAAACTTCTTCAGCAAATTGACGAGGTGCGGATTCTAAAGCTTGCTGTAATCGCTTCTGATAGGACTCTCCTGACTTGAGTGCGGTCGGTAAGAGTTTTAGAAGTGCATCAGGACGATCGCGGCTCGCAGCAGCAAACACGATCGCGCTAAAGATTCCGAGATGATGTGTGCCGAGTTGTTCTGCTAACTGTTCAAACTCATCATCAGTTTCGGCGATTGTGAGATATTGGCGTAGAACTGGATACCAATGGTTAATCGACTGAGATGCAGGATTTCTGAGTCTTTCAAGCCATTGATTGCGTTGAGGTTGTGCAGTGTGGCGAGTGAGCCAATATGCGATCGCATATTCCAGTAAAGTTTGGTGAAAGAAGTGAATTTTACTAGAAGGCAGACTTTCTAGCACTCCTTCGCTGAATAGATCAGCATAAGCTTGAGTCGTTAACTCTGTGAATTGCACTCCGATTTCATCGCGGTAAATTGATTCACAGAGTTGGGTTTGAGACATTTCAAATAGGACACGAGTGATCGTAAGACAGAGATTTTCTTTCTCGATCGCTAATGGTTTGAAATGACTCTGATCGGCGCGACTGTAGGCAATCTTTTCACTCCAGTAGCGCTTGTAGAGTTTACTGACTGTGAGATCGGGCGGAACATTGCCTTCTTGGGCAAATAGGTCGCAGAGTAAAGCTAAAAGTAACGGATTTTCGATGATGTCTCGAAGCGATCGATTATCGGCAGAAAGGGACAGAATGTTATCTGCAAAAGTTTGTCCACGTTTGGGATCAATTTTTTGGAAGAAGGTTTCGGCAGCAGCGCGGATTTCAGAGGTGGTGAAGTTTGGGACAGTGTGGCGATCGATCGTTTGAGCAATGCCAGGGAGACGTTCGCGAGTGGGTTCTAGATAGTCGTTGTATTCATGATCGCGACAGGTGAAAACAATGGTTGTTCCTTGTTCTAAAAGTTGTCTCAGGATGGGAACAAATGCAGGGATGAAGTCTCGGCTGATGACTAAATCTAAGGTGTCGATCAGGAGAACACCTTGACCATAAGTATGGTTGAGATGGCGAGTTACTTCGAGAATGGAGCGAGAAGTTCCGCAGAGGCTCTGACCGAAGCCATTTTCGATCATCGAGGCTTGATAGGACGAGGGGGAAGCGGGGTTATAGTCTGTTACTCCAACTAAAGTAGAAGCAACCATTGAATAAGAAATGAACGATCTGACTGCGGCGGACATCGAGAGCGCATTACACAAAATAAGTCCAACCCAAGGCGTTTTAGCTTGAATCAGTTCATCGTAGAGATCGCCCAAAATCGTGCTTTTTCCATAGCCTGCTGCACCGATAATCGGAATGATTCGCTGTTGTCCGCCGTTGACTCCGCGATCGATAGCAGGAAGGTACTTTTTACGGACTACTTCGCGGGGAATGCGTTCTAGAATTCTGGGAGTGAGTGCTTCACGAGCCGCGATCGATTGTTGTTGAACAGCAAGAAGGATTGGATCTTCAGCAGTTTGAGTAGAGTCTGAAGTGGTTTGAGATTTTGGTTCTGCGGTTTGAGGTGGCGTATCGTCTTCGGGTGGCTCGTAGATTTCTTGCCAGTCGAGATTGAGATGAAAGCAGATTTCTTTGAAAATGGTGTGGTCGATGGCACGACCGTTGAAGAAGTTGTTGATGGTTCCCCAAGAAGCGATGAGCGGATCGATCGTCAAATCTTTTTGCACGAGTCCGAGACGTTTTAGGGCACGTTTTGCCTTTTCGATGCCGGGTTGTGATGCCTTGAGAGTGCGCCTTGCCATCGTCAGGATTGAACTCATATACAAAGTTATACACGGTTGGCTTGAACTTAGATCGAGAGCCGGATCTGCGATCGCGATGATGAAAGCATCGAGTTGAGAGGTGCGCGATGAAAGCAGAACGCAACCCAGAACGATTTCGGATTCTGGAGCAGCAGTTGTGGGTGGCTTGGGAGTTGGTGCGGCAGAGAAGTCCGTCGGCTGGAATTGATGGAATGACGGTGGAATTGTTTTCAGGAGTGGTTGAGGAGCAGATGCGATCTCTGTTGAAACAATTGAGATCGGAGACTTATCAAGCGAGTCCAGCAAAGGGATTTTATTTATCGAAAAAGAGCGGTGGGCGGCGGCTGGTTGGAATTTCGACTGTGCGCGATCGCATTTTGCAGCGCTATTTGCTTCAGGCGATTTATCCGCAGTTGGATCGGGCTTTGAGTCCGGTGGCTTATGCGTATCGTCCAGGGTATTCGACTTATATGGCAGTTGAGCGGGTGATGGAGGTGTATCGAAATCATCCGGTTTGGGTGTTGAAGACGGATATTCGGCAGTTCTTCGATCGGATTTGTTGGGCGGTGCTGATGGGGGAGGTGGAGCGGTTGGGGATTGAGCCGATTTTGGTGCGGTGGATTGAGCAGCAGTTGAAGGCGGGGATGGTGATTGAGCGGCGGTATGTGCCGATGAATCAGGGGGTGTTGCAGGGTGGGGTGTTGTCGGGGGCGTTGGCGAATTTGTATTTGCGAGAGTTCGACAGGCGTTGTTTGGAGGTGGGGTTGCCGTTGGTGCGGTATGGGGATGATTGTTTGGTGGTGTCGGAGAGTTGGATGGGAGCGAATCGGGCGTTGGGTCTGATGCAGGGGTGGCTGGAGGAGAGTTTTTTGACGTTGCAGCCGGAGAAGACGCAGATTTTTGCACCGGATGAGGCGTTTACGTTTTTGGGGTTTCGGTTTGCGGCGGGACAGGTGGAAGCGCCAGAGAGAGCGACCAAGGCAATTGAGGGATCGAAACGGAAATCGGGTAAATCGGGGGGCAGACCGCCGAAGGTTTGCAGCATTGTGCAAGTGCCGAAATCAAGTAGCAGTTCTTCAGATGGATATTGGAGGGAACCGATGACGACGCTGTATGTGACGGATTTGGGGGCTTATGTGCGGGTGCAGAATAAGCAGTTTCAGGTGTTTTTGCGGGATGAACTGAAGTGTAGTGTTCCGGTGAATCGGGTGACGCATATTGTGTTGTTTGGTTGCTCGAATTTGTCACATGGGGCGGTGTCGTTGTGTTTGTTGCATAAGATTCCGGTGCTGTATTTGTCGAGTAATGGGAAGTATTTTGGGCAGTTGCAGACGACGGGACAGGCGCAGGTGCAGTATTTGATTTATCAGGTGCAGCGATCGTTTGACGAGGAGTTTATTTTGCGGCAGGCGAAGGCGATCGTGGGGGCGAAGTTGCATAATTCGCGGGTGTTGTTGATGCGGTTGAATCGGAGGCGGAAGACGGAGGTGGCGACGGGGGCGATTTTGGCTTTGGCGGAGTTGATGGAGTTGGCGGGGTTGGCGGAGTCGTTGGATGTGTTGTTGGGATATGAGGGGCAGGGGGCGAGTTTGTATTTTCCGGCGTTTGCGTCGGTGTTGAAGGGGGAGTGGGATTTTGAGCGACGGACGCGCCGACCGCCGACTGATCCGGTGAATAGTTTGTTGAGTTTGGGGTATACGTTGCTGCATCAGAATTTGCATTCGATGGTGGAGGTGGCGGGGTTGCATACGCATTTTGGGAATTTGCATGTGCCACGGGATAATCATCCGGCGTTGGTGTCGGATTTGATTGAGGAGTTTCGGGCGTTGGTGGTGGATTCGTTGGTGGCTTATCTGGTGAATAAGAGGATTTTCGTACTGGAGGATTTTACGCCGCCAGATGAGCGGGGTGGGGTGTATTTGCATCCGGATGGGTTGAAGCGGTTTTTGACTCAGTGGGAGAAGCGGTTACAGACGCAAATTTCGCACCCAAATTCAGGGCTGAAAGTGGATTACCGCCGCTGTTTTGAGTTGCAGGTGTGGGAGTATATTAGGTGTCTGACTGGGGAGCAGGAGGTGTATCGCCCGATGCGGTGGAAAGAGTAGATATACTTATTTCCGAACCATAGAGAACCTGCTAATCTGAGGGATACAGCCGAACCTTGAAAACCGCATTATTTCGTCGAATCCCTCAGATTAGTCTCCTGGCATGGGTTTCAGCCTCTTCTCCGTGAGGCTTCTTGAGAATGAACCCTCATTATTGACTAGGTAAAAATGCTTCCTCCAGATTAGGGTATCTCAAACCCTTGCTGCGTAAGGCTTTAAAAGTGCCGGGGTTCAGGACTTCATTACCCCGCAAGGGGACGGAAACCATCTTTCATATTCCGTAACAAATGGCAGGTTTTTTTGTTCAGGACTTCATTACCCCGCAAGGGGACGGAAACAACCTTCTCTCCCTTTCTAACCTCCTTGGACTTCTCCACTGTTCAGGACTTCATTACCCCGCAAGGGGACGGAAACTTTAGAAGCAAGGAACACCCAAAACCTCCAACCAGAAAGTTCAGGACTTCATTACCCCGCAAGGGGACGGAAACCATTAAGAAGCTAAATCCAGATTTAGTTACAAACCGTTCAGGACTTCATTACCCCGCAAGGGGACGGAAACACATTGGCGGAAGCGCAGTAACGGGAACAGCCTCAATGGTTCAGGACTTCATTACCCCGCAAGGGGACGGAAACTTCTAATTCTCCTTCCAATTGACCTAAATTTCCAACCAGTTCAGGACTTCATTACCCCGCAAGGGGACGGAAACGTCACGGGGTTTCCGCCGACAAAGATTGTGCAGGCAGTTCAGGACTTCATTACCCCGCAAGGGGACGGAAACATTGACTTTCAAAACCAAACCAGCTCATAACACGTTCAGGACTTCATTACCCCGCAAGGGGACGGAAACCAACGGGTGTATCGGAGCTGTCGGATTCAGACGTGTTCAGGACTTCATTACCCCGCAAGGGGACGGAAACAGTCGCCACCACACGCACTTTATCTTGACACCTTGTTCAGGACTTCATTACCCCGCAAGGGGACGGAAACTACGTTTCGATCGGCTCGGTCTCTGAGGCTTCGGGTTCAGGACTTCATTACCCCGCAAGGGGACGGAAACGATTCTATGCAATTCCACCGATACCAGCGAGAACAGGTTCAGGACTTCATTACCCCGCAAGGGGACGGAAACGGTAAATTCTGTACCATCCATTTGAGGTACATCGGTGTTCAGGACTTCATTACCCCGCAAGGGGACGGAAACAACAGTCACATCATCCAACTTGTTCCCCGCAGCGGTTCAGGACTTCATTACCCCGCAAGGGGACGGAAACCCTCTCCGTAGATATCAGATGGCGAGATAAAAGTTCAGGACTTCATTACCCCGCAAGGGGACGGAAACACGGAAGTTTTATTTCCCGCTATTCATTTCTCCACGGTTCAGGACTTCATTACCCCGCAAGGGGACGGAAACAAAAAAGGCTAGTTATCGCGCTTACAAAAGCAAAGTTCAGGACTTCATTACCCCGCAAGGGGACGGAAACTAGGTTGAGGTTGAGCGATCGCTTGCATCAGTTTGGTTCAGGACTTCATTACCCCGCAAGGGGACGGAAACGAAACCAGCTCCAGAATGAACCCTCGCTCTTGATAGAGTTGTTTAGGACTTCATTACCCCGCAAGGGGACGGAAACTCCTTCTTTAGCCATTCTGACTAAAAATGGGCAGGGTTCAGGACTTCATTACCCCGCAAGGGGACGGAAACTCCCACTTTTAACTGTAGTTTCATCAGCAAGAACAGTTCAGGACTTCATTACCCCGCAAGGGGACGGAAACTGGATAGCGCGATTGTCGGTGTTGTTGGTGGTTGTAGTTCAGGACTTCATTACCCCGCAAGGGGACGGAAACAGCGGCAACGGATGGTTAGTTTGACTACGTTGTGATTTGACTTGTTGGGAAGAAGAAACGGATGGGCTGTGGATCTGTAGCAGAAACTTACAGGGATAGAAGAACTTATGGACATACCGATCGACCATCCGTTTCATCCCTCCTCACCCATCCACCCTGCATCCCAACGCACCCCCCATCCGTTGCCCCCGCCCATCCCAACACCCAACCAAGTTTCTGGGCATACTAGCCCAAAACCGATCGATCAATTCCATGTCCATTCCCCACCAAGACCTCACCTACCAAATCATCGGAGCCGCCATGCGCGTCCACCGCAACACCCCACGCGGGCTGCGCGAAAAACACTACCAACGCGCCCTCACCCGTGAACTCCACCGCATCGGACTCAGCAGCATCGAAGAATACCCCGTTCAAGTCTATGACACCGAAAATCAATGGCTCGGCAACCTCTACCTCGATCACTGGGTCAACAACTGCATCGTCATCGAAGACAAAGCCTTCACCCGTAATCTCAGTCACAAAGAACTCGCTCAGATCATCACCTACCTCACCGCCACTCAAGCCCCCGTCGGACTCCTCTTCAACTTTGGACGATCGCGCCTCGAATACAAACGCATCCTCCCACCCAAAACCGTCACAAATTGGCAAGACGAGATCAGACCCTACCTCTCAAAACGGACTGTTAACGAGAATAAACATTGAGAACGCTCCAATGCAGCCACCAAACGTTTGGCATTCGCAGGAGAACTCAGTAAGTGAAACGTTTCGAGCAAACTAGAAAAATCTTCGTCCGTTGTTGCTTCAGAGAATCCTCGCTCGATCGTTGCTTTCACAACCGGATTTTGAATCGATTGAAGCTCAGTAGAAAGCAATGTATTCGGAACCAAATATTTCAACTATAGTGTTTAAATTAAAAGCCATCACAACACAGGAGAGTGTGATGCAAGTGAATGAGCAAGGACAAGTTGTGATTCCGCCAGAAATCCGTGATCGTCTAGGAATTGCGATCGGGACTGAACTTGAAGTAGAAATTATCGATGATGTCATTCAATTACGAAAGAAATCACAGCAAAATCGTGGAAAGCAATTGGTTGAAGATCTACGAGGAAAAGCACCCTTCCAGCAAACCACCGATGAAATCATGCAACTAACACGCGGCGATGACGGATGTACTGGTAGATAGTAATGTAATCCTAGATATTTTGACAGAAGATCCAAACTGGTTTGACTGGTCAGCATCAGTTCTGAGCGAGTATGCAGAACAGGGAGAACTGGTGATCAATCCCATCATTGACTCAGAAATCTCAACCTATTTTCCCAGAATCGAAGAATTAGATGCTTTACTAACTCCCGAACGATTTCGACGCGATCAACTGCCATATTCAGCAGGATTTCTTGCAGGGCAAGCGTTTGTATCCTACCGACGACGTGGAGGAGAGCGGCGTTCTCCCCTACCAGATTTCTACATCGGCGCACATGCGATCGTGGCAAATCTACCTCTTCTAATGGGAGACACGAATCGGTATCGTACCTACTTTTCACAAGCAACCTTGATTACACCAGATTGATGGCTGATTCGCCTGCAATCAGCAAAAAAGTGCCCTTAGACTTTCGGATTCCAAGGGCAATCAAGCTAGATGAATTGAATCGCTTTACTTTTTCTTTGCCTGCTTCCGATTGCGAGAAATCGCATTGTAAGCCTCATGTGAAAGCACCTGCAATGGCACAATCCGATCCGCCTGCCAGCGACACAGCAATCGATACCGATATGAAACTGGAATTCGTAGTAACGTTCGATCGAAGTTAAACCTCCTCCCCTTCAACTCTCCTGGTGCAACGCCTAGATCGAGCAAATCCAAAATTCGCCGAGTTTTGATCACGATCGATTTCGGTAAATGCCTTAACTCGATTGGATCACGATCGAATCGCTGATACCAGGAATGATCTCGTTTCGGCTTTTTGACTCGACGCACATCGACAACAACAGGCTGAATTTCAGTTGTGCGATCGCGTTTCTCTGTGCTGAAAGCATCGCACCGATGACAGTACCGCCCAAATCCCCGATGTCCACAAGCAAAGAGCTTCCGCCACTTTCGTCTGCGTCTAACCATGCGTTCTCCTTACGATTCAGCATTGACCACCCAAGCCGCAGAATGTTCAATCAGTCGAGCTAAATCAGCAAGTACCTGCTGATACTCATGATGTAGCTCCTGACCTATCTCAGCCTCCAAGTACCCACACAGCACAGCAAATTCAATCCAAACCTGAGTTGCTGCGGCTTCCGTTTCAGCGTGATTCAACCGCGCAATAAATGCCTGCTGATTTCGTCGTTTCTGCCATGCCTGAGCAATGTTCACACAGACCGATCGCGAAGCTCGAAGCAGCATCGTTGTCAATTGTTCTTGTTCTGCGATCGGAAATTCTCTCGATCGCTCAAACACTTGCATTGCACTTTCAAATGCAGCCTGATAGACCCGCAATTCCCGATAGCTAATCACAAACGGATTTTCCATTGTCTTCCTCCTCAAACAATGAATACCGAGTCATCCACCTGATGCTCAGGTTTCACACCCAGAATCAGCACAATCTGCCGATGCCGAGGCGACATGGGATAAAATCGAATCTGGTCTTCCTCTGGATTCAAATACCGCTTCGTCCCAAATCGCCGCTTCAATAGCTCAAACTGATCTGGAGTCAAAACGCATTCAAACACCGATTTTTGTACTCGCAATCCATAGCCTTCTAGTAACTTAGAAACTCGGTTGCGTCGCCTGTCTTGAATCACGTCATAACACACCAAATAGAACATTCCTCCCTACCCCTTCAACAGCATCGGACGATAAAACTCCTGATCTTCGAGCAAGCAATCAATGTACTCCTGCACCTGCACATTCAAGCATTGCTGATAGCTCATCTCACCTGCATAAAGATGCTCAACTCGACGAGCTAACATCGCGTCCCAATGCTGAATAAACCGCTCCAAGGAATCAGGCTCCAAGAAAATCCCCTGATCGACCCAAACAAAGTCATCAGAAACAATCTGCCGACTTTGGAGTAATTCCATCACAACGAGATCGACGATCGCACTCTGAAATTCAGCCAAGAAATCACACACTAGCGGCGGACGATTTACTGCATCAAAATGCAAGTTCGCAACTTCAAGATCCAATCCTGCCGACTGTACAACGACTTGAATTCGCTGACTGAGCAAAGCTGTTCCCAAATTGCTCAATCGCTGAATTGGATTGAGTCCCAGATTACGATCGCGAAACTCTTCTGGGAGTAACCGACTCAATGCAGCCCGATAAAAAGCAGAGCCAGTACTTTCATAGTTCTTGAGCGCAATGACTGATGGAGCCATCGGCAAATCATCGATCAACCGTTGCAATAGATTCAGAACCTGTTGAACGGTTGCAGGCTGAGGAGAAGGACTGAGTTGCAGGAGCAGAATTCTTGAATTGTGAAGCTTGGCGCGAACTACACTTTCAGCGATCGTATGAGTGAAATTTTGATCTTGGGCTTTCTGCATTTGAGCTTTCAGATATTTGGCAGGATCAAGATTGCCGGGATTGACATATTCTACACAGCGACCATCTGGTTCAAAGTACAGGACTGGAATGTGAAGTGAAAGTGCGAGAGTTGCAACTTTACGAGTCCAAGGTTGATGTCCCAGAATTACCATTTGATTGATTCGATTCAGAGGCACAGCAAAACAGAATCGCTGCTGATGAAAGACTTGAAGCTGCCGAGACTGAATTTTAAGTTCGGTCTGAGGTTGCGCGACGTAGATTGTAGTCATTTGTTTTGTGAGACTGAATGTGGAAAGCTCGATCGCTCTGCTTTCCTGGACATTCCTATCCTCACAAGCCAGTATTCGACTATAGATCCAACTCATCGATCGCAGTATATGAGTTGCGATATAAGTTTCTAAAACCCTCTGACGCTGGTTAATTCTGCGGAGGCGCAAATGTACTTCCAAGTACTTTGACGGAAAGAGAACCTAGATTTTTTGGGCAGTCTGGAAGCGTTCCTATTTAAAATCGTCATCTATGTCTACGCTTTATCTTGTTCAACAGGGAACAACTGTTCGTAAGGTACAGTCTCGATTCGTCATTCAACCGACTGAGCAATCTGAGCAAGCATCGCTCTCAGTTCCAATTCGAGATGTCGATCGACTATTAGTTTTTGGCAATATTCATCTGACGACATCTGCTATTTCAAGCTGTTTAGAGTCTCATGTACCTGTGATGTTTCTGACTCAAACTGGACGGTATAAGGGACATCTCTGGAGTGCTGAACAGACACGTTTTACGTCTGAGATCGCTCAGTTTAGCCAGTACCAAAATGCTGAATTTCAACTAGAAATGGCTCGATCGATTGTGCGGGGTAAATTGCTCAATTCCAAACAATTTTTGCTCCGGCTGAATCGTAAGCGCAAATTGGAAGCTGTGACAACGGCGATCGCAGGATTGAATCGGGATTTGAATGCGATCGCACAAGTGGAAAATTTGGAGTCTTTGCGGGGATATGAGGGAATTGCTTCGAGTCGGTATTTTTCAGCGTTTGGAGCGTTAATTACGGGTTCTGAATTTCAGTTTGAGGGTCGCAATCGTCGTCCGCCGACTGATCCGGTAAATTCGATGTTGAGTTTTGGGTATACGTTGCTGTTTAACAATGTGTTGAGTTTGATTTTGACAGAAGGGTTGCATCCTTATTTGGGAAATTTGCATCGTAGCGATCGAGCAGAGCCGCATCTTGCATTTGATTTGATGGAGGAGTTTCGTTCTGCGATCGTGGATAGTTTGGTGATGACGTTAGTGAATCGGCGCATGGTGAAGCCTGATGATTTTCAGGCTCCGGATTCGGAGGGGGGTGTTTATCTGACGGATGCGGCGAGGCGATTGTTTTTGAAGCAGTTTGAGGCGCGGATGGAGGCTCAGGTGTCGCATTCGAGTGTGCAGGATCGGGTGTCTTATCGCTATGCGATTCAGCTTCAGATTCGGCAGTATCAGCGATGTGTGATGAATGCGGGGCAGTATGTTCCTTTTTTGAGGGCGGTGTGATGTTGCTTTTAGTGGTGTATGACATTGCGGATAATAAGCGTCGGACGCGGTTGGCGAGTTTTCTGGAGGGGTATGGTCATCGGGTGCAGGAGAGTGTGTTTGAGTGTTTTTTGTCGTTGTCGGAGGTGAAGAAGTTGTTTGAGCAGGTGAAGCGTCGAGTGAAAGCGACAGAGGATAATGTGCGGTTTTATTGGATTCCGTCGGATGCTCTGCCGAAGACATTAACGATCGGAAGTCCTTTGCCGGGTGCGCCTCCGAGTGCTTACATAATTTAATCCGCGATCGTGGGATCGTCTGTTACGATGGGGCGAAGTAGCGGAATCGATGCTACTGACCTGTACCTGGAAAACTGAATAGTTTCATTGAAGTCCGTCGATATGGCTTGTGGCAGTTGTTTCAGGTCGTATCGTTTGATTTAGATTTCAGAAATGAGTTCTTAGAAGTTAAATCTGACAGATATGCGTCGATTTCGCTTCTAAGACCCTTCTCTCATATGGGTTTCTAAGAGAAGGGGATTCATTACCACTTCCCCGCAAGGGGACGGAAACCACCATGCAACCTCCTGTCATTAGGCGACGGGTATTGTGGATTCATTACCACTTCCCCGCAAGGGGACGGAAACTCTCCGATTAGCCTTGCTTTGCCGCTCCTGGTCACTAGCTCAAGGAGATTCATTACCACTTCCCCGCAAGGGGACGGAAACTAAAGGAGAAGCTTGAAACACTGAAGGAACTTGATGATTCATTACCACTTCCCCGCAAGGGGACGGAAACACAACAGGGTAATCGACCATAGTTACAAAAAAGCGATTCATTACCACTTCCCCGCAAGGGGACGGAAACATACCTGAAGCGCTGGGGGCTTCAGACCTTGCCGAGATTCATTACCACTTCCCCGCAAGGGGACGGAAACTCGGAATTTCCGGGCGGTTTTGGATTCTTCGGCTACACTGGATTCATTACCACTTCCCCGCAAGGGGACGGAAACGAGAACTGATAGAAAGCAGTGGTGTGTACGGTATTCGGAGATTCATTACCACTTCCCCGCAAGGGGACGGAAACATTCTATGACCCGCTGTGTGAGGGTCGGGATTAGGAATCGATTCATTACCACTTCCCCGCAAGGGGACGGAAACTATCTAGCGCGATCGCGCGGCTTGAAAATTCACAGATTCATTACCACTTCCCCGCAAGGGGACGGAAACAGCGTGACCCCTGGGTTTGGGTTGTTCAATTCAAGGATTCATTACCACTTCCCCGCAAGGGGACGGAAACTTCGTTCAAAGCTACCCCACGGGGCAAACGATTCGCGCACGATTCATTACCACTTCCCCGCAAGGGGACGGAAACTTTTGTCTTTACTGGCATCATGATATAACAATGCACCTTGATTCATTACCACTTCCCCGCAAGGGGACGGAAACACGGCAATAGCACGTAACTGCTCAAATGTCATAAGGATTCATTACCACTTCCCCGCAAGGGGACGGAAACCTTGAACTCGGTCAACGGGCTGGGAAAGCAATTCTCGATTCATTACCACTTCCCCGCAAGGGGACGGAAACCTGGACTTCTCTCAGGTAAGCATCCTGATGGTCTTGATTCATTACCACTTCCCCGCAAGGGGACGGAAACTTAACAACAGCTTTGCTGCTGCTTCGACATCGATCGAGAGATTCATTACCACTTCCCCGCAAGGGGACGGAAACAAATATACATAACCGCATCTGCGGTTTCACGCTATTTTAAGATTCATTACCACTTCCCCGCAAGGGGACGGAAACACCCGAAAAGCTTTCAGATTGTAAGGGGACAGTTCTAGCGATTCATTACCACTTCCCCGCAAGGGGACGGAAACTCTTCCGTTTGAGGCGACCGCGATGTTAGAGGCTCAACGGATTCATTACCACTTCCCCGCAAGGGGACGGAAACTTAACTGCCCGAACGTTTGAGCAGTTTTTAGATGGAGGATTCATTACCACTTCCCCGCAAGGGGACGGAAACGATAATAGTTCCGGACTTGCTCCCACCACTCTTCGGCGGGGATTCATTACCACTTCCCCGCAAGGGGACGGAAACATCCCTGTACACGTAATTCGGTCGATTTAAGAGAGAGGATTCATTACCACTTCCCCCGCAAGGGGACGGAAACACCTGCTCTACGATGCTGACCGTTAATAATCCGAGATTCATTACCACTTCCCCGCAAGGGGACGGAAACTCTTCAGTACAAACCTCTACGGTCTGTAACCCATGATTCATTACCACTTCCCCGCAAGGGGACGGAAACTTCACAGTTCCGACTACCAACGGCTCAAATAGAGGATTGATTCATTACCACTTCCCCGCAAGGGGACGGAAACTCGTTAATTTGATGAACCAAGCGCGGCTCAAGCTGTGATTCATTACCACTTCCCCGCAAGGGGACGGAAACAACCAAAACGGATGATTTAACTGCCCTGGCTGACGCTCAACGATTCATTACCACTTCCCCGCAAGGGGACGGAAACGCGAGGCATTCCAGGGATGTCTAGTTTCAGGATTTCTTTTGGGATTCATTACCACTTCCCCGCAAGGGGACGGAAACAATTTCAAGACCCACCAAGAACGCGCTCCACAAGCTTTTAGGCGGATTCATTACCACTTCCCCGCAAGGGGACGGAAACCTGAATCCTACGGAGGATTCTAAACTGTAAGTTACTGGATTCATTACCACTTCCCCGCAAGGGGACGGAAACACCAAGTTGAATCCTCAGCCCTGGTACAAGGTTTTGAATGATTCATTACCACTTCCCCGCAAGGGGACGGAAACACACGAGCAGTTGGGTTAAGTCTAGTAACAGTTGCGGAGATTCATTACCACTTCCCCGCAAGGGGACGGAAACAAGCGAGGGAGGTGACAGCGTGAACAAGCTATTAGAACTGATTCATTACCACTTCCCCGCAAGGGGACGGAAACTGAAAAGCGCAAAACGCTCGATTTTATCGGTTTGCATTGATTCATTACCACTTCCCCGCAAGGGGACGGAAACAAGAAGGTAGCGTACTCGCTACTGGGTTTCTCTAAAGATTCATTACCACTTCCCCGCAAGGGGACGGAAACATCGATCGTAAGGATTCGCCAAAAATGACAATTGTTACCCTTGATTCATTACCACTTCCCCGCAAGGGGACGGAAACCGAACAACGTACTGATTACCGTCCGAGCCTTCTAGGGATTCATTACCACTTCCCCGCAAGGGGACGGAAACTTAGCGCGGGCGATCGCTCCTTCTATCGTCAATGGATTCATTACCACTTCCCCGCAAGGGGACGGAAACCGTAAGCATAGGTGTTATCGATGATTTTTTCGAGTCCGATGGATTCATTACCACTTCCCCGCAAGGGGACGGAAACAGGTCACGCCCGCAACGCTTACAGGGCGTATGAATAATGATTCATTACCACTTCCCCGCAAGGGGACGGAAACAATTTTTCCTCGGCAGGGAGTTGAGCGTTTTTCTCGCGAGATTCATTACCACTTCCCCGCAAGGGGACGGAAACCGTCCTCTACCATCTCAGATGCAGCCGCTTTGATTTCTTCGAGATTCATTACCACTTCCCCGCAAGGGGACGGAAACGCTTCAACACGAGACTCGACTGCCTCGAACTGATGCAAATAGCTGATTCATTACCACTTCCCCGCAAGGGGACGGAAACTTGATCCAAGAGATCGCTCCCAAGAGTTTGATGAGGGATTCATTACCACTTCCCCGCAAGGGGACGGAAACGCTTTTCTGGAGTCAAGTTCTCGCTGGATTGTCCATCTGATTCATTACCACTTCCCCGCAAGGGGACGGAAACATTGGAATGAACTTTTCGAGCAGTAGCGGATAGCGATTCATTACCACTTCCCCGCAAGGGGACGGAAACCTTTGATGCAATCTGGCAATTCGTTGATTCAGCTTCTGATTCATTACCACTTCCCCGCAAGGGGACGGAAACCTATAGTGATAGGCTACTGGTTCAAGGTCATCGTTAAGAAACGATTCATTACCACTTCCCCGCAAGGGGGCGGAAACTCTAGGGCTACTAAGTCTCTGCCCTTGGCTGGTCTGAAGATTCATTACCACTTCCCCGCAAGGGGACGGAAACTGCTCTAACTGCTTTCTAGCTTTCTCTATCTGCTTCCGTGATTCATTACCATTTCCCCGCGAGGGGACGGAAACAAGACAATCGATCGCGATCGCAAGATTGTCAAAACTCAGTTCGCGCCGAAATCAGAACTTCAACTGAGACAATCAAATTCTCTCGAATAAATAGCCTCAACAATTTTCAGCGATTCTGACCCATTGCCTCTATATTGGTTTACGTTCCTCTCTAGAATGACTCAACCATGCAATCTGGCGCTTTCACACTCCTTCAAATTGCAACCTCCCCAGACGAAAAACTCGTCAATAGCTTTAACAGCTTTGTAAGTACTGTAAACACCCTCATTACCGGAATTGGGGTCTTAGTTGCTGTGTTAACGCTTGCCGTTGCCGTCGCCGCGATCGCGACCCCAGTAATTCTCAATAGCCTCGATCGTAAAATCAAAGAGCGCACAGAAGAACGAGTGAATTTAGCGATCGCAAAATCAGAAGCCAAAGTCCAGCAATCCCTCACCGAAATCGATCAAGTTGTCCAACGCCGAGTCCAACAGGAGCTAAGCACGTTGCGTCGTCGCACACAATATCTTGAAAGACTTTTAGAACGAGAAATCGTCATTGAGAAAACGATCGTCAATTATTACGTTCCTAACTCTCTCAATCAATTCCCGCCAGAAGGATTCAAGATGCTAGAGTCTCGTGGCTTTCAGACAATCTTAACCAGCACTCTCGACGAATTTACAGGCGACATCGTAATTCTAGACTTAGTTCACTATCTAAATGCAGAAGCATTGACCGATGAACAAGTCGAGACTCATCTCAATGCTGTCATTCAACAAATGACAAATAATATCCTGATCGTCTACGTAGCCGGACAGTTTCCCTGCATCCGAAAAAAGCGCACCAAGCCTGCTCATCTAGTCTCCGCTAATTTTTTAATCTCATTTTTAGGCACAACGATCGATGCTGCCTATGTAGCAGATGGACTGAAAGCTTGAACAATACTTATACCTGATTCAATTGTGTAACACCCATTCCCAGGCGTGTCTTCATCCCCGTCCCCGCAAACCTGGAATATTCCATCAGAAGGGCTGTCACATTCGCAATCAGTGGATCAATTCGAGACAGCACTTGCAGCGTAATCTCTCCTGTAAATCCCGTTACTCGACTTGCATGAACCGGAAAACTTTGGGTCTGCAAACGATGCCGAGAAAGCACGATCGACTCTCCCAAATACCCAATCAAATCCTCACTTCCCAAATACACAGGCGCAAAATGATTCCACCGCTCGACCCAACTACGAAACATCAGCGTCGGAACCGGAAGCGGCAAATGCACCCGCCCTTGAGAAAATGCAGTCGGAGTCAAAAATCTCAGTTCAAATCGATTCGGACACTCTGGCTCTGTCGCTACAAAAGTTTGATACAAAGTCTCATAGCTGGTAACTTCATCCTCTCGATTCAAAACCTGAAACTTTGCTCCTAAAAGCTCTAGTCCATCTGTTAAATCTAAATCTGCGATCGCCTTTGATGCTTCCGTCTGCAATCCACATAGCGACAGCCTAAACTCTTCCTCAGCCCCAAACGACACAAAATCTCCTGCCGCCCTCGATCGCCCCACAATCCCAGAAAATGTCGCGGCTGGTATCTCTCCATCAAACTCCAGCCCCATTCGTCGATGCAACTGCTTAATCAATTCCAACCGATACGACTTTGGCAGTGCGATCGGTTCTGAAGTTGCTAATGTCCATGTCGATCGAATTAACATCACAGCACCTTGAACTTCACCCATCCGGGAACAAATTTGATCTCTCCACTTTTACCTTTTACAGTCCGACGAGATTTTGGAGCTTCAAAGTTTGGAGCAGGAATGCCACAAGTATCGCGAATCTCAGATCGCAAATCATCCTTCAATAGCATCGTGACTGTTGTGCCAGTCATTCCACTTCCCCAGCCTAGCTTGAGACTGTGCGGACATTGCTCTGGTTCATACATCGATCGAAGATTACTAAAATCTAATCGTTTGCCTTGAGCATTGAGATTGTTTTGAATGTTCTGCCAGTAATCATGCTCCTCGTCCCATTGATCCTGTGCAAACTCCTGACAGATTTTGAGAATGTCCGCGACTGACTGAAACGGAATTTTCATCCCTTGATTATGTTGAAACCAAGACAGCATTTCAGTATCAATCCGAATCGTAAATTCTGTCCGTACCGATCGCACCATTTCAGCAAAGATCGAAGCGCGATATTTTGCTCGTCCATCTGGAAAATGACTCGAAACGATCACTTCAGGAACGATCGCTAAATTACTAATAATCGTTTGTCCCTTCTTATTGGTCGTCTTCTCTTCAACCAATGCCGAGCTATCCGAGACTTGCACTGCCCGCATAAAATCTGTATTAGGCAAGCTCGTTTTGCCCCTTGCTTCTTTACCATCACGGAGCAACTGAAAATCACTGAAGAGCGTATTCATAAAGTGTTCATCATCCGCAAATTTCGCTCGTCTTTTCAGTTCTCCCATCGACTGGCGAAGTCTTTCTTCGATCGCGCTAATTTCCTGCTTTTGAGGAACATTGTACTGTTTGCTATGCTTGAGTAAGTGATATGCGATCGCTGTCCGAATTGCTCCTTTGATCGAAGAGCCTGGAATATATAAGGCTCCAAATCCATTACGAATCATTGGGCGCAAATCAGTAATACGTTCATCTGTCCATTTCAAACTACTAAGATGTTTGGGAAAGATAGGGTCTCCCTGTTCAGTCTTTGCATTTTGCCATGCTTCACCAAACGCATTTTCAAGTAATGAAACAATCGACTTGCGATTCTCAATTTCATAGATATATTGATCTAAAAAGCCCCTTTGTTTCAGCGATCGATCGAGTGCTTCTTGATTTGGTAAGTACACTCGACTTCCGGTTTGTACATATTCAAATGGGCTTAAGCGCGGCACAGATGAGCCAATATGTAGCATTGGGCTGGTGAGCAAAATCCGCTTAGTTTCGTAGTCTTTGGACTTTGACAGTGCTGAAAGTTCCATCATGATCGTGACTCGCCTTGAATGCTAATCGGCAAACTCAAACTGATTCCACTGCGATAAACGTGATGCGCTCTAAATCCATCTGGAGTCACATCTGCAAGCTGTCCTTCTGGCTGAGACAAAAAAACAGACCCTTCTGCAAACATCCGCACTGCTTTACGTCGTTTATCTGCGCTGGATGAAGTGATCCATCCCCCCCGTTCTTGTAGTTCGTAGCTTGCCTGATGAATCAATTCAGAAGTAACAGAATGTTGCCAAAATAAACTGATTAAGCTATGAGCATTTCCATTCTGAAAGTTGATTACTTCCTGCCATTGGGGAGTTAGCACTGTTGAGATATTGCGTTTAAACTGTCCTGCTCCACTCGATCGCTCTCCTCCAATTCCTTCGCCTCCCAGAAAATCCAGCACACCAAGAAAAGTATTTTCTAGCTCAGGATTTGCTTCTGGAAATTGAACTAAGAAGTAAAGCCCTGAAAGACTTTTAACTTCATTCTCTTGCTGTTCACATCGGTATTGCACCATCCCTGTGTGATAGAGATTTGTTGCCCTTGTGATGCGATCGACTCCAATTTTTGGGACTTTTTGAATTTTGAACGCCTCTTTATATTGAAAAGCTTCCGATTTGGTTGTTGATATCAGAGATTCGCGATCTTGTTCTGTAAATCCTTGTCCTTGATACCATCGTTGCCAAATTTTTAATGGAAGATAGTTGAGCTTTTTATAGCTCTTGCTGATGGCTAAATCATTATCAGAATAGCCAGAGGGTGACTTTAAAGGACGAGGGAGATAGTAAATGATCTCACCGTTGATCTGCTGATAAATGAAGGTCGAACTCAATCGAAATGGAGGATTTGTCTTGAATTTCTCGATCAAATCATTCACTTCAGCACTTGTAAACAATCGAGCATAAGTACTCAACCAAGCACTAAACAACGTATCGGATCGAACTCGCTCACTCGTCTGCTCGATTCCAATTCCCAACTCGCCAAAGTGAGCAACATTGCGCCCAAACTCTAGTCGAATGAGTTTCCATTCACTCATATCTAACTCCCTGGCAGTAGGCTCCGAACTTCTTCAACAAGTCCACCAAACTGTTTCAGTAAATCAGTTATGGTTGCATAGGTTTTAAAGGGCTGATCTCCGCTGTCTGTTGGGTTGTAGTACTGTTCTCGATTCTTACAAAATAGCTTAATATCCGTAAATTGTACTTTGCCATATCCTCGTGAACCATGCCCTCCCAAAGCATCATCTTCCAGCACTGCAAGGGCAAAAGCCAAATTTTTCAAATCCTCAGCGACCTGACTTGAATCTTCAACGGTATAAATCATTTCAAAATGAAATCTCGCGCCTTTCGGCACTCGCTCTACTTGTCTAGGATTTGCAGCAGCAGTAATACGATCAATCCCATTTTCAAATTTCCATTCAGTCATATACAAGCCAGTATCAACTTCTTCCAGTTCTTGAGCGGAAGAAGTTTCTAAATGACTATCTCGCACAATTAAACGGGATGGGCAATTTCTTCCATCAACCCAAGCATAGGGTTCTCCATCAATCTGCTGAGTTCGATTTCTGATATTACCTTGCTGATCCTTATCAAGCAGTTTTTCGTCTTCTGCACTCTCTACTTTGACCCAACACTTAACTCCAGTAGAGCCGAAGATGCGGGACACCGGACAGTTTCTCGCCCCTGCAAAACGAATGTAATGTCCATCCAATTCAGTAATACCATCAACTAAATCGTCACTTTCGTACCGATAGGTGTCTCGACTTCCTCGGCGATTTAACGGACGATTCAGCGATCTTTCCAAAATTGAGCGGAGTTTTCCTTTAATAGAAGATCCAGGCAGATAAGGATAGCGTGTGATGGGATCTCGAATAACAGGTTTATCAAGTCCACCAATGTCTAGAGTTTCGTTTCCTCCTCCAATGTGTAAACCTGTTTTGATAAACAGTGTGCTTTCAATCCTGATCTTTCCAAGTAAAAGTGTTTGAGTTTGCTCAGTTGTCGTAGCTGTCATTGATCTTTTCCTCCTGCATAGCGATGATACGCAATAATCGATTCAATCAGTTGAACAAGGCGAGTAAAATCTTGCGGAAAGCAGTCATCTTGCCGCACTCTCTTAATTGCAATGTCCAATACTTTCTTTAATGGCTCAACAGGACTCGACTCGATATCTTTCTTCTGCTGTCGCGCTGTTGCATAGGCAAGTTTCGCTCGAAGTAGAGGCAGTTCTGCTTTTACTATCTCAATATCATTGGGTGTTTTGGCAGCTTTGATTTTGGCTTTAAGTTGATTGACAGCATCTAGAAATTTGCGAATCTGAGTTGTTTTAAGCTGTGTTCTGACTAGTTTCTCGCCGAGCTTATTCGCATCCTCAACTAACTCACGAGTGCTATAGTCTGCCAAACCGTCAAATTGATCAATCTTTTGAGAAATTTGATCAGCAATATCTTCTGCTTTTGTTTTTTTCGGTGCTTGAGTCATATGTTTGTCACTATCTATTGCTTGCGATTTAGTAGTTCGATCCAGGTTGCGATCGCACGAAAATAAGGTGCATTGTATGGGCTAAGTAATGAGCTTCGGATCGGCTTGAATTCCTCCTTATTGTCACGCAATTCGCTGGGTAATCTTGCTAGCGTGTAAGCAATTTTTGGTAAGTGAAGATAGTAGCGAATCTCTTCACGATCGTGTTCTAGTTGTGCGGTATCAGCGTTCTGTTGTTTACGATCGCGAATGAGATCTTCTTTCTCTTGAATGTGTTGTTCCTGAAGTTGAGCAGTGGCTAAAAGATTACGGACGAAGCTTTGAGCGTAGTTTCCAGAAAGTTTCTGGTGGAATAATTGTACAAAATCCCAGACTCCAAACAATTCTGGCTCACTATTTCCAGTTAAATGTTGCTTTGCAGTACTATCTAGCTCAGAAATTTGTTCCTTGTCTCCTAACCAAACACCCCATTTGAAAGCAGATCCGAACAGTCCAAGACTATCTCGCCCGTTGTCTTTTGCTTGATCTTCTGCTTCTCCAGCTTCATTTGCAGCTTGGTAGAGTGGAAACTTGTCGATCTCAAGACTAATTCCACCAGAGAGTGTAATGTCGGGATTGTAGCCTGTATAGGCTCGAAATGCTTGATAGACATCAAAAGCAAATTCGACAATTTCATTCCAAGAGCCACTGACAAATAAATCGTCTCCGCCTGCATAGATGACAAGCAGTCTCTTGCGGGGATCTTGTGTGAACGCTTTAAACGGATATTTGTCTACTTTATCGAGGAAATTAGTTTTACGATCGCTGGCTAAGCTATTGAGATAGACTTTGAAAAAATAACTCATCTGTCGGGACAAGCCTGCTAACTTTGGCAAAGAATAGCTGTCTTTTATCCCTCTCGCAAAAATCTGACCCAAGCGATCGACATCCATTCTGAGATATCCAACTCGCTTGATGCCTTTAGAATTTGCAGCAAATTCTCTGGCTGACATGAAGCCTGATTCGTTTTCCTCATCAGTCTCTTTACCATAGTTACCAAGTAAGAGAGGCATTGTGTTGGGGCGCGTATATTCCTCTATGTCCCAGTTATTGATGAGTAATAGAGTATCCTCTCTGAAGTCAACAGATTTCTTCTCATCGAAGAGGTGATAGTATATTTTGCCAGAATCGAGTGCGAAGCAAATCGGATTGTTTGAAAGCTGGTCTTTGCGCGATCGTATGAATTTTTTCGCATTTAGTAAGTTTCCACCTAGCTGAAACATTTCACAGCAGGTTGAGCACGCCAGTACAGAACCTTCTCCGTTTAGAAGTTGAAGTGTTGCCTCATCATCACGATGACAGACTTTACAAGGTGCATGACTAGGTTGAGGTGCTAGAACTTCATCTAGTTGATCTGCAAATTTCAGCGTTTTTTGATCATTGAGAGCGGCGATCGCTTTTTCCCAAGTTTGAATAAATGCAGAAGTCGCAGTATGTTCAACCTCGCAAGTTTCCGTGGTTACTGAGAGAAAGATTTTGCCTTGGAATTTATCTCTTAACCATTCATTGAATTCTCGACGTAGGTTATTAACTTTTTCTTCTACACCAGTGGGAGCAAGTAGGTAGAGTTTGCCCCCACCTGTGTAAATGATGCTAGTGCGAGGTAGATCCAATCGTTCGAGAAGTTGCTGAACGACTTCTTCTGTTACCAATTCCAGATAGAAGCTTCTAGCGCGAAGAGATTTCAGCGCTCCATCAGAAGAAATCGTATAGATAAAGTCTTGAATCCCGGATAGGCTTGCAGCAATTAAGCTCAGTTGTTTTGCAGTGGGGTCAGTTGCGATCGCGGCGGCAACGGCTCCAGTAATGCGAACTACATCAGGCAATGCAACATCACATTCGTCTTGTCCGAAGCTGAGGCAAGCACCATATTTCTCTAGAATCAGGGACAGAAAGGAAAGATTGTTCCAATTTTGCTCGATTGGAAGATTGAGAATCTGCTTTTTGAAATCAGCGAAATTATCGGGCGATTGAGTAATGGGGTAGGGAATTACGGGATTAGAGTCATCAATCTTTGAGATCGGTAGATAGTTGGTTCGGCTTGTCTGATCTTCCGAAAGCTTGACTCGATCGAAGAGTAAGCGAAGCGTTCCGATTTTTGCGGTTTTCCATTTAAATAGAAGCTTTGCACGATTCGTTGCTGAGCCTGCTTGATCAGGTTCCAATGAGCAACGATTTGGTAGCTGTCCGCCTGCCCAGTGAATGAGTTCTGCGATCGCAAATTGAATCGTATGGAGCGCAACGATGTGGGGGCTTAAGAGTTTGCTCATCGGGAGGGGCTTGTGTCAAAGGGCTACACGGAGAATTCATTGAGGAACCTATGAATTCGGGAAAAAAGCTGAGAAATCTACTCAGGCTCTGAGTTCATCAAATTTTTCGATTTTCTGATGCAGTGTAGCATTTTAAACAAGACTTGGGGAAAGATTATTTTCTGTCTAGGATTTCATGGAAAAGTGGTTTAACTTTTAGAGTGTGAGAAGTATAATTTGACTCTAGAGAGCAAATTCGATGCTCGCCGTTCGATCTATGAGTAAAATTGCTCGTCGAACTATAGAGAACCCCAAAAGTTTAGGGGGTCAGCCGAACCTTGAAAACCGCATAGTTTCGTTGATCCTCGCGAATCGATTACGGGGCTTGGGTTTCAGCTTCTTTTTTTGTTTCTTATTGACATGAAACCCGTCTTATTGACATGTAAAAATGACCCCCGCGAAAATGGGTATCTCAAACCCTTACCCCATAAGGGTTTAAAAGCGCCGGGGTTTTTCAATTCACTACCCCGCAAGGGGACGGAAACATTGGTATTGTTGGCGCAGGGAACTCGTACACTGTTTTTCAATTCACTACCCCGCAAGGGGACGGAAACCTAGATGAAGAAGCGTTTGTCAAAGAGCTGTGCGAGGTTTTTCAATTCACTACCCCGCAAGGGGACGGAAACTCTAGAACCTCTATTCGGGTTCCAGCATTCAGGATGTTTTTCAATTCACTACCCCGCAAGGGGACGGAAACGATGCGTACCAACGGCCACCTGGTCCGTTTCCTGCGAGTTTTTCAATTCACTACCCCGCAAGGGGACGGAAACTTGCATCACCCACGTAGCTGCGGTTCAGAAAAAAGTTTTTCAATTCACTACCCCGCAAGGGGACGGAAACACCCGTAACAGCGGGCTGATGCAAAAGGTTGCCGCAAGTTTTTCAATTCACTACCCCGCAAGGGGACGGAAACATTTGCTTCCTCTTGAGGGAAGCATCTTTTGTTGTTTTTCAATTCACTACCCCGCAAGGGGACGGAAACGGTCAAAGCCGGATGCTGCTGCAAAGCAGCGCGAATGTTTTTCAATTCACTACCCCGCAAGGGGACGGAAACGGGTTAATAGAAGCATCGTGTTCCAAAAAGAAGTTTTTCAATTCACTACCCCGCAAGGGGACGGAAACACTCTGTCCATGGCTTCTGATAAACTGCCACGAATGTTTTTCAATTCACTACCCCGCAAGGGGACGGAAACGAATCTTGTTCCAGCGGGCCGTCCACTCAATGATAGTTTTTCAATTCACTACCCCGCAAGGGGACGGAAACAGCGGCAACGGATGTTTAGTCTATCTACGCTGTCATTTGATTTGTTGAGAAGAAGAAACGGATGGATGGTAGATTTGTGGGAGAAATTTACAGAGCTAGAAGAACTAGCGAACACAACGATCGACCATCCGTTTCCTCCGCCCTCACCCACCCCTTCAACATCCCATCCATCCCTTAATCCGTTGCCCCATGCCCCCCAAACGCCAACCCATTCTCCCCATTCCCTCCACCACCGACCTCATCGCCCTCACCCTCACCCTCCAACCCGAATCCGACTTCCGCGCCCCCACTCACTACACCACCGAACTCCACTCCTGGTTCCTCAACCAAGTCCGCCTGACTAACCCAGAACTCTCCGCCTATCTCCACGACGGACAATCCGAAAAAGCCTTCTCCCTCTCCTCCATCACAGGAAACCTCCAATCCCAAAATCGATCGATAACCTTCTCCACAACCGAGCAATACCAATGGTCGATCGCTGCTCTCACCCAATCCGTCTGCGATTGGCTACAAAACTGGCTCCGTAAACCCCCTCAAACAATCCAACTCCGCAGCGGAATCTTCAAAATTCAAAGCTGGCAAATTAGTCTACCTGCTACGACCTACGAAACAATCTGGAGCGCAGCAGAAAACCCTTCTCAAACCGAACTCAGTCTTACTTTTACAACTCCAACCAGCTTTCGCAAACGCAGCAATCACATGCCGCTTCCGATTCCTGAAAATATCTTCCAGAGCTACCTCCGACGCTGGAATGACTTCGCACATTTAGAATTTGAACTAGAAGAGTTTCGTGAATGGATAAATGAATGTGTTGTGATCTTGCGGCATGACATTCGATCGCTGAAAACTCAAGCCGGAAAACAAGGCTCAGTCACAGGCTTTGTCGGTGCTGTGCAATTTGGGCTGACTCCAAAAGCAAAAAATGAACCTGAGTATGTGCAACTCATTCATAGTTTAATTGCTTGTGCGCCTTACTTTGGGACAGGGCACAAAGTTACTTTTGGACTCGGGCAAACTCAGGCAGGTTGGTTTGTCGATCGAGCAATTGAAAAAGATGTAAAACCGACTCAAGTCGAGCGACCGATTGAGAAAAAAGTAAAGCCGACTCAAAGCGATCGACCAAAAGTAAAACCTATTCAAAGTGAAGTCAGTCATCGACAAAACGAACTCAAGGAATTCTTTTTCAGCCGTAAGAAACGACGGGGAGGAGAACGTGCCGAGAAAGCAGCAGAAGTATGGGCAGCGATCGTGGCTCGACAGGAAGCAGGTAAAACCATTCCAGAAATTGCGGCAGAGTTGGAATTGGCTTATGACACAGTGAAGCAGTATTCTAAGCGCGCTCGGAAAGTGCTTGAGGAAGGTTGATTATTGTTATGATTTGAGTGAGCGATCGACTTGTTTGAACTATGACGCAAATTCTTGAGAAACCTGCAACCGATCAACATCTCGTCTACCACGGGTTGACCTGGGAGAACTTTAAGCTGATCCAGGCTGGATTTGCGGGGGCTTCGGGGGTGAGGCTTTTTTACTATGATGGAACGCTTGAGATTCTGATGCCGGGACGCGAACACGAACTTTTCAAAACATTGATTGGATACTTGATTGAAACGTTCTTTCTAGAGAAAGGGATTTTGTTTCAGCCGACAGGTTCGATGGCTCAAGAAGCCGAGGCAACGGCTTCAGCCCAGGCGGATGAATCTTATTGCATTGGTGATCCGAAACCTGTTCCTGATTTGTCAATTGAAGTGGTTTTTACCAGTGGCGGACAGAATAAGCTGGCGCAATATCAGGCATTGAGTGTGCCTGAAGTTTGGTTTTGGAAAGATGGCGTGTTTCAGCTTTATCATTTGCGGGGGGATCACTACGATCGTATTTCTCGCAGCGAACTTCCTGCACTACAAGAGTTGGATCTCGACCTTCTGACTCGATGTGTTTTGCTCGCTCAGACCAATTATGCAGAAGCTGTTCGGGTCTTTCGGCGTGAAATTCAGAAATAGGGTCTACTTGTAGAACGGTGGCATCATTTCTAGACCTGGTAGAATGGCGGTTAGAGCCGCATATGATTGACCTATGACGCACACTCTTGAGAAATCTGCAATCGATCAGTACCTTGTCTATCATGGTTTGACTTGGGAGAAATTTAAGCTGATCCAATCTGGATTTGCAGGGGCTTCGGGAGTGAGGCTTTTTTACTATGATGGAACGCTTGAGATTCTGATGCCGGGACGCGAACATGAAATCTTTTCACGCTTGATCTGTTACTTCGTGATGACGTTCTTCTTGGAGAAGGGAATCGAGTTTGAACCGACAGGCTCTATGACGCAAGAAGCACCAGATGTCGCCTCTGCTCAAGCGGATGAGTCTTTCTGCATTGGGGGAGCAAAGCCGACTCCTGATCTTTCCATTGAAGTTGTTTTTACGAGCGGCGGAGCTAGTAAACTTGCTCGATATCAAGCTTTAAGGGTTCCTGAAGTCTGGTTCTGGGAAGATGGAGTGTTCACGCTTTATCATTTGCGAGGCGATCGCTACGATCTCATTCAGCAAAGTGAAATCCCAGAATTGCAGGATTTAGATTTGGCACTCTTGACGCGATGTGTTCTCCTTGCACAGACTGACAAAGCGGAAGCTGTTCGGGTCTTTCGGCGTGAAATTCAGAAATAGGGGCGATCGCTGAAGTTAGCAAGATAACGATCGAGATTTCGTAAGCTGTGGTTGAACGTTCCTACTTCAATATGAATTTAGATTTCTCGCCTTTTCTTTTCTAAAAATGGAAGTATAATTCGAGACGAAGAACTAGATTTCTCTGGTTTCTTTGCGGAACAAATGAGCAACATTGCTTACTTTGAACCATAGAGAACCCCAAAATCTGTGGGGGTCGTCCGAACCTTGAAAACCACATAGTTTCGTTGACCCTAGCAGATCGCTTGCTGGGTAAGAGTTTCAGGCTCCTTTTCCGAGAGCTTATTGACATAAACCCTGCCTTATTGACAAGTACAAATGACCCTGCCAGATTTGGTGTCTCAAACCCTTGCTGCGTAAGACTTTAAAAGTGCCGGGGTTCAGGACTTCATTACCCCGCAAGGGGACGGAAACCTTAGTTTCAACTGAGAATTGCCACCTTTTGGTAACTTGTTCAGGACTTCATTACCCCGCAAGGGGACGGAAACCAACAACCCGAGAACGGCAAAATGCAACCAATACAAGTTCAGGACTTCATTACCCCGCAAGGGGACGGAAACGGGCAACCCAGCGTAACCGAACCGAGAGAATAGCGTTCAGGACTTCATTACCCCGCAAGGGGACGGAAACTGTTGTTTTGCTGAGTCGAACATCCCCCAGTAGAACTGTTCAGGACTTCATTACCCCGCAAGGGGACGGAAACCTTAAGTGACCGGTTAGACATAGACTTACCAATGTCTGTTCAGGACTTCATTACCCCGCAAGGGGACGGAAACTCCTCGTCTAAACGACAAAGAGATCCATCTTTCCAAACAGTTCAGGACTTCATTACCCCGCAAGGGGACGGAAACTGCTTTTGCCTGGTAAGGAAAAGTCAAAAACAACGGTTCAGGACTTCATTACCCCGCAAGGGGACGGAAACAAGAGTAAGTCCGATCGGAAGGACAGGTAAGTTCAGGACTTCATTACCCCGCAAGGGGACGGAAACTTGCAAAGGCTCCTTGTTCATTATGGTCGTGGAAGTTCAGGACTTCATTACCCCGCAAGGGGACGGAAACAGAGCGCGCTAGCTGTTAAACCAGCTGCTCTCTAGTTCAGGACTTCATTACCTCGCAAGGGGACGGAAACCAAATCGCAAACTGCATCTGAATTTGAAGGGTCGGCAATGTTCAGGACTTCATTACCCCGCAAGGGGACGGAAACTCGTATGCAGCTTCTAGTCGACGAAGCTCCTCAAAGTTCAGGACTTCATTACCCCGCAAGGGGACGGAAACATCGTCAGCCCCTGGCTGGTCGTCGGGATCCTGACTGGTTCAGGACTTCATTACCCCGCAAGGGGACGGAAACTGTTAATCTGCAATAACAGCGTAACCAGTACTACAGAGTTCAGGACTTCATTACCCCGCAAGGGGACGGAAACCCAGCGAACGTTTATAGCGCAGTGTATGGTACTGGTTCAGGACTTCATTACCCCGCAAGGGGACGGAAACTAATCGATCGAGACTTCCAGAACCAAAACTAAAGGATGACCGAAACCTGATAAGTCCGATCGCTCAAATCCATCAATTCATATGTCACCACTTCCACAAACCGCAATCGCTGCCCCAAAAACAGCGCAAATCCCATCGGACAATACAACACTAAATGCACCCGTTGCGCCTGATATCGACGACGACACTCATTGATCAACCGCATCGCATCGATCGCTAAAGCAACCGCATCTGCAGAAGACGCGATCGCGCACTCTCCCACTCCCGAAACAGGCTCCGCATACACCATCGAATCAAACCCACCCTGCCGATACAACTGCAACAAATCATCGACTGCACGATCGCGAATCGCCAGCATGAATAGCAAATTCTCACCCACTTGCCCCTGCTCTTGGACAATGTGAAAAGTTTCATCCGACTTCTTCGCATCAGACGACCAAAGCACGTTGTTTCCGGCTGTTCGCTGTAGCGTTTGGAGCGTGTACCGTTCTGCATCTGAAAATCGAGTCCCGATCGCTAATGCCATACTCAAAGGCATCAATCCCGAAACCTGAACCCGCGAACCATATGGAAAAGATTGCTTTGCTCTCATGAGATCTGGAAACAACTGCTCATCCCAAATCTTTTGATCGGCAATGCGACGAGGACTATCCGGATCAAAATACTTCGTCCAATCTAGCTCCACTGTGGGTGTTCCATCGAATGTTGTTTCTCTCCAGCCATGCACCCATAAACTTAGAGGAGCCGACTTCGGAGGAACGACCTGAGTCAGAGACAGTTGCTCGATCGTCGATCGTAATTTCTCAGACACCTGCTCAAATGCTTCATCTTGATTCTGCCATTTTGTAATTGCTAGACCATCTTTGGGGAGAACTTGTAACTTTGCAAATGGGGCAGTTTTCCAGCTCACAGGTCTGAGAATAATCGGGATAACTTTTGCCTCTCCTGCTTCATGTCGCTCCATTGCTCGTTTCATTTCCAGGTTGCAATAGTCCGAACTCATAAAGTCAGCACTAACCAGAAGCAAAATAATCTGGGATGATTCGAGGTACTGTTCAATCTGATTTTCCCATTCATCCCCTGCTGTAATTTTGCGATCGTGCCAAAAGGTACTTACACCCTCTAGCTCTAGTAATTTCAAATGCTTTGCTAACTCATCTCGCAAAGCTTCATCGCGATGGGAGTAGGAAAAGAAAACAGAAATTGCGGATGTGTCTAGCATGATGGATGAGAATTCAGGTAAGAGAGTAGTATTTAATACTTATCAGAGTCGATGCGTAAATTCTTCTGATCAAAGGCTTAATTGACCTAGATGAAGGTCGGATCTTTCCTGATGCCCGTATCTTACCGTGTAACATAAAGTGAAAAAACTACCAGATTTCATCCGTGCAATCCCCTGCTACTGGTCAAATTGTGTACCTGCGATCGCGGCAGTACCTCGTCGAAGATGTCATCTCTCATCGTGAAATGGGAGGTGATACACAGGTTTCATTGTCCTGCCTAGAAGACGATGCTCAAGGGCAAATGCTTGAGGTCTTTTGGGAGCGGGAACGGGATGCACAGATTTTAGGCGATGCGTCTTGGGAATTGGTCGCAAAGCGAGGATTTGATAATCCGAGGTACTTTTCGGCTTATTTACATACACTGCGATGGAATTGTGTCACTTCGACAAATCCGAAGCTGTTTCAGGCTCCTTATCGGGCAGGGATTGAAGTCAAGGCATATCAGCTAGAACCATTGAGAAAAGCATTGCTGATGCCGAGAGTGTCCTTGTTCATTGCAGATGATGTGGGACTAGGAAAGACGATCGAGGCAGGATTGATTCTGCGTGAGATGCTAATGCGGCAGAAAATACGGCGGGTCGTGATTGCTTGTCCGCCTTCAGTCGTGCGGCAGTGGCAGAGTGAAATGGAAAGTCGGTTTGGATTGCTGTTTCAGATTGTCGATCGCGAATTTGTAGCAGTGAGGCGGCGAGAGCGGGGGTATGGGATTAATCCCTGGACGACGCACACTCGATTCATTATTTCTCATGCGCTGATTCGGGATGAGACGTATGCGGCTCCGTTGAGAGATTGGTTGAAAGAGTTTGCGCCGGGGTCGATGTTGATTTTGGATGAGGCGCATAATGCGGCTCCGGCAAGTGGATCACGATATGCGATCGATTCTCAGCTAACGAAGTCGATTCGAGAACTTGCACCACGATTTGAGCATAAGTTATTTCTGTCGGCGACTCCGCATAATGGACACTCAAATAGTTTTGCGGCATTGCTGGAAATGCTTGACCCGCAACGGTTTTGTCGAGGTGTGCCTGTTAAAAACAAGAAGGTACTCGATGCAGTCATGGTGCGACGACTAAAGCGGGATATTCGGGAGTTGAATACAAGCGATTTTCCGAAACGGGAAGTGATCCCGATCGTGATTGATGGATTAGAAAAAGATGCGCCAGAGCTAGCATTGGCAGGATTGTTACAGGAGTATCGACGGGAGCGCGAAGAACGGCTCAAAGATGCGCCAAAGTCGGTTCAAAATACTGCGAGTTTGGTGATTACTTCGTTGCAGAAGCGGCTATTGTCGTCGATCGAGGCGTTTGCGCGGACATTGAATGTGCATCGCAAAGCAATTGATAAACAGGCTCAAAAGCAGATTGGAGGGACGTTTCGACCTCACCCCCAACCCCTCTCCAAGCTTGGAGAGGGTGGCAAGAACTCTGGTTCCCCTTCTCCAAGCTTGGAGAAGGGGCTAGGGGATGAGGGAAATTCGAGGGTTTGTACACCGTTTAATCTATTGGTGCAGGCTCCAGGAGCGGATGACGATCGGGCTGAATTTGCAGAGGCGGAAATTCAGGCGGAAGAAGATGCTCAAATGACACGGGCAACGCAGCAGATTAATCAAGACATTACGCCACGGGAGTTGGAATTGTTGGCGGAAATGGAACGGATTGCACAAGCGGCACGATATCAGCCCGATTCGCGAATGAAACGGTTGATTGAATGGATTCGGAAACATCAATGCCCTGATTTGGGAGAAGTGGGAGCCAAGTGGAATCATCGGCGGATGCTGATTTTTACCGAGTACTTGGATACGAAACGCTATTTGGAACAGCAGTTAGGAAATGCGATCGCCGATTCTGACCTAGACCTTCGTCGGATTGGAGCATTTCATGGGGGAATGGGTGAGGATTCACGCGAAGCGATTAAAGCAGCGTTTAATTTTGACCCAGAGCGGCATCCGTTGAGAATTTTGATTGCGACAGATGCGGCACGAGAAGGGGTGAACTTACAAAATTACTGTGCGGATTTGTTCCATTTTGATATTCCTTGGAATCCGAGCCGGATGGAGCAGCGCAATGGCAGAATCGATCGTAAGCTGCAACGTGAGAAAGAGGTGCGGTGCTACTATTTTGTGCTGCCTCAGCGACCAGAGGATCGAGTGCTAGATGTTTTGGTGCGAAAGACAGCAACGATTCAAGAGGAGCTAGGCAGCTTGTCGCCTGTCGTGGAGAGGCAGGTGTCTAAGTTACTCGATGGAGGGATTCGATCGCGTGAAGTGCCAGCGCTGACTCAAGCTTTAGAGCAGGTTGATGAGAATGTAGAGCGCAAAGATACAATCTTGAATGAGTTGGAAGCGATTCGACCTGAAGTACAGAAGTTGCATAAGCAGCAAGAAGAATTGCAAGGGATTCTCACCAATTCGCAACAATGGTTAGGACTGAGTGACCAGCATTTTAGAGATGCGTTGTCCGTTTCGTTGGAGCTTTTGGGAGCTTCGGGATTAGCACCGATGAATTCTCAAGATGCGATCGCAGATCTCGATCGCACAAAATGGGTTGTGCCGATGACAGATGATCCGCTTTGGGCAGGGATTTTAGATAGTTTGCGACCGTTGCGGAAACCGGGACAAAAGCTCTGGGATTGGCGCAATGAAAATCCTGTGCGTCCTGTGGTCTTCAAAGATCCAGGGACATTGGATGGGGAAGTAGTTCACCTGCATTTAGAACATCGATTAGTACAGAGATTACTAGGGCGATTTTTGGCGCAAGGGTTTGTGCATAACGAATTGACTCGTGCTTGTGTGTGCTTGACGGATGATCCAATTCCGAAAGTCATTGTGTTGGGGCGGTTGTCTTTGTATGGAGAACGGGCATCGCGACTGCATGATGAAATCGTTGCGATCGCGGCAGATTGGATCGCACCTGAAGCGAGAGGACGACGGAAGTTGAAGGCTCTGACGGAGGGTGAGAAAAAAGATGTGCTGGCACTGCTAGAGACCTCGTTGATCACACCGCGATTGAGAGAGGTTTCACAAGGCGTTTCTGAACGGCTACAAGACTGTGCGGCGCAAGATGTTCGAGAATTGCTGTCTGAGCTAGAAGACCGGGCGCAGGTGCTGACGAAGCGAGCGAGTGAGAAGTTGACCAAACGGGGACAGGAAGAAGCGGAGGCAATGCGGCAGTTGTTGATTGAACAGCGCGATCGCATTTTGGAACAGAAATCGAAGAATGTGCAACTCAAGCTTTTTGAAGAAACGCAGCAGCTTGAAGCTGATCGCCGACATTGGGAGCGCAGGTTGAAGGAATTAGAGACGGAGATTGAAGATGAGCCACGCCGGATTGAGGAAATTTATCAGGTGAAGGCGACTCGGATTGAGCCTGTGGGATTGGTGTATTTGGTTCCGGTGTCGAACTAGCCCTCATCCCCCAGCCTTTTCTCCCAAGCTTGGGAGAAGGGGAGTAAGAGTTAGAAGTTTTTTAGTCGAGAAGTGTTATGGCGATCGATCCTCAAATTTTGCAGCATCGGGAATGGTTGGGACTCTTGCAGCCTGTGGGGTTGGTGGTGTCTCCGGTAGCATTGGTGAGTGCGGAGGCGACGATTGATCGATCTCAACTGGTCAAACTTCAGGAACGATTGCAGATTTTGTTGGAACAGTTGGCGACACCGGAATTCTCAACGATGCAGGGAGAAGAAGGATGGCGGGACTGTGTGGACTTTCCACGGTTGGCGGAGTATGTGCTGGAGTGGCTACCGGAGGATTTGGTGACGGATTTGCCAGAGGAGATGGCTGTGCCGTTGCCGGAGTATGGGGAGATACTGAAGCCGACTTATGGGGTGAGAGATCCAGATAGTAAAGACTGGATCATGCTGGTGCAAACGGTGATGCCGGGACAGAAATTGGATGATTTTTTGCCGGATGCTGAGAAGGGGTGGAAAGCAACGGTACACCAGAGATTTGAGCGATTGCTGAGAGAAACACAGATTCCGACTGGGATTTTGTGGAATGGGGTTGAGCTTCGATTGGTTTATGCGCCGAGGGGAGAATCTTCGGGACATCTGACGTTTCCGATCGAGGTGATGTCGCAGGTGTCTGGGCGGTTGATTTTGGGAGCAATGGAACTGTTGCTGGGTGCGGATCGATTGTTTGGTGTGTCGAGCGATCGACGATTGCCAAAGATTCTGGAAAAGAGTCGGGAGTATCAATCGGAAGTTTCGGAAAAGCTGGCTGATCAAGTTGTCGATGCGCTGTGGGAACTGTTGCGTGGGTTTCAGATGGCGGATGCTGCGGTGAATCAGACTTTACTGGCTGAAGATCCGACGCATTTGTATGGGGGACTGATTACAACGTTGATGCGGCTGGTGTTTTTGCTGTATGCCGAGGATGAGGGATTGATGCCGGATGAGCCTGTGTATCAGTGCTACTACTCGGTGAGTGGATTGTATGAGCGACTGCGAGAAGATGCGGGGAACTATCCCGATACGATGGACGATCGCTATGGGGCTTGGGCTTGGTTGTTGAGTTTGTTTCGATTGGTGTATGACGGGGGCGGGGCGACTCCTGAATATTTGCCAGCTCGACATGGGCAATTGTTTGATCCGAGTGAGTATCCATTTTTGGAAGGGAACAACCGACGAACTGATGGACGGTATGAAGTGCCTCGAATTCCTGATGGTGTGGTTTATCGGATGCTGGATAAGTTACTCATTTTAGATGGGGAGCGGTTGTCTTACAGGTCTTTGGACGTTTCTAACATTGGGTCTGTTTATGAAGGGATTATGGGCTATACGGTTGAGCGATCGACAAGTTTATCGATCGGGGTAAATAGTAAACCCAAGGGATCGAAGATTTCGACGACTGTAGTAATTGATGTAGAGGCACTGTTAGCAGCAAAGAGCAGTGATCGCGCAAAGTTGCTCAAAGAATGGGCAAATTGTGAGTTATCAGGTAGTACTGCAAAAGCGGTTAAAGAAGCAACAAACCCAACAGAGTTAGCTGCTGCACTGGGGCGAAAAAGATCAAGTCGAACCCTGGATTTGCTAAATGTAGGATCATTCTATTTACAGCCGACTGAGGAGCGTAGACGATCGGGATCGCACTATACGCCTCGGAAGTTAACGCAACCGATCGTAGAAACGACGTTGCGACCGATTTTTGAAGGGTTGGGAGAGATTCCGACTGCGGCACAGATTTTGGAGTTGAAAGTTTGTGATTTGGCGATGGGGTCGGGGGCGTTTTTGGTCGAGGCTTGTCAGCAGTTAGCTGAAGCGCTGGTTGAGGCTTGGAATCGTGAAGGGTTGCCTGTTGAGCTTCCGGAGGGGGAAGATCCGTTGTCGTATGCGCGGCGGTTGGTGGCGCAACGGTGTATTTATGGGGTGGATAAGAATCCGTTTGCGGTGAATTTGGCGAAGTTGTCGCTGTGGTTGTTTACGTTGTCGAAGGCGTTGCCGTTTACGTTTCTGGATCATGCGCTGAAGTGTGGGGATTCTTTGATTGGGTTGCGAAAGGCTGAGATTGGTTCGTTTGGTAGAGATCCGAATGCAGAGTTACCTTTAATGCAGTTACTTACGCAACAGGTCGATCGAGCAAAATCATTCCGGTCTGAGATTCAAGCGCATGATACGCGCAGTGATGCGGATGATGATCACAAACGGGAACAGTGGCAAGATGCGGAACGAGCAATTAAAGAGGCTCGATTGACCTCGGATCTGATGATTTCGGCGTTTTTTGAGGGCAGCAGTAAGAAGGAGCGACAGGAGCGATCGACAGAATATGCGGCATTGATTGGACATTGGCGATCGCAGGGTTCTGAAAATGTGGGCAACAATGCGACGGATTTTGGAATTAGCTCGATCGCTTGGAAGTTGCGAAATCAGAAAGGGGTTGTTCCGTTTAATTGGGAAGTCGAGTTTCCTGAAGTGTTCGATCGAGAAAATCCTGGATTTGATTGCATTATCGGAAATCCGCCTTTTGCTGGAAAGAACACGATCATCAATGGCAATCCAGAGAACTATCTAGAATGGCTAAAAGAGAACTATCCAGAGTCTCATGGTAATTCTGATTTAGTAGCTTACTTTTTCCGTCGATCGTTTGATTTACTGCGGCAAGGCGGAACGTTCGGATTGATTGCGACGAATACCATTGCTCAAGGCGATACTCGATCGACGGGACTACGCTGGATTTGTCAGCATAAGGGAACTATCTATCATGCTCAGAAGCGCGTGAGATGGGCAGGGCAAGCAGCAGTCGTTGTGAGTGTGATCAATGTGTTCAAAGGACAGTACAACGGCACGAAACAATTAGATGGAAAGGAAGCTCCACTGATTTCTGCTTTTCTATTTCCCAAAGGCGATAGTGAGAATCCAAAAGTGCTGTTAGCGAATGCTGAGAAGAGCTTTAAGGGCAGTGTTATTTTAGGAATTGGTTTTACTTTCGATGCTACAAATGAAAATGCATCTTCGATAAGTGAGATGAACAGACTAATTGAGAAAGATCAATGCAATGCTCAAAGAATCTTTCCTTACATTGGTGGTGAAGAAGTAAACAGTAGTCCAACTCATTCTCATCGCCGCTATGTTATTAATTTTGGAGAAATGAGTGAAGATGAGGCACGAAACTATCCTGACTTGATGGCGATCGTTGAAGACAAAGTTAAGCCGGAACGACTTAGACAAAAACGAGAGATTCGGGCACGTTACTGGTGGCGATTTGGTGAAACCACACCAGCATTGTTTAGAGCGATCTCACCTCTCGATCGCGTTTTGGTTTGTGCTCAGACAAGCAAATATAGAACATTTACATTTCTAGCTCCTCACTACGTCTTTGACCAGAAGTTAGTTGTTTTTGCTCTATCTCAATACTCAGCTTTTGCGACTTTACATTCACGCATACATGAGGTTTGGGCTATTTTCTTTGGCTCTTCTATGAAAGATGATCCTGTCTACACTCCCTCAGACTGCTTCCAAACTTTCCCCTTTCCCCCAAACTGGGAAACCGATCCAACCCTCGCAACCATCGGCAAACAATACTACGAATACCGCGCCGAGCTAATGATTCGCAACAACCAAGGACTCACCGACACCTACAACCGCTTCCACGACCCCAACGAAACCGATCCCGACATCCTCACTTTGCGCGACCTGCATGAAAAGCTTGATCGAGCCGTCCTAGATGCCTACGGCTGGCACGATCTCCCCACCGACTGCGAATTCCGCCTCGACTACGAAGACGAAGACCCCGACAGCACCAGCAAACGCAAAAAACCTTGGCGCTACCGTTGGGCAGAACCCCTGCACGATGAAGTCCTCGCCCGCCTCCTCGACCTCAACCAACAGCGCCACCAGCAAGAAATCTTAGGTGGCGATCGAGCCGAGAAAAAATCTAAGGGACAAAAAACTAGAGGTAAGAAATCAGAAACCCTTAAAAATCAAACCTCTGAACAATTGAATCTAGAAATCACCTGAGTTTTTGTTATCAACAATTCCTAAAATTAGGTAATTTCTGATATGTCGTAACTTAGGATGAGATTACGTTGACCCGTAACTTACGATCGATTAACGATATACCGTCAATCCGGAAAACTAGTAGCAATCTAATGAACTATGACTACGATTCTAAATGCAACACTCTCAAATGGGCAGTTAGTTCTTCAGGAAGAACTGAGTCCAGAACTAGAAGGCAAGAAATTGAAGATCATTATTCTAGACGCTGACTCAATGTATCAAGCTGATCAAACCGAATCTGAAGCAGCAGCCCAAGCCAGAATTAACCGATTTGTCGAGAGGTCGAAACAATATTCTGCTAAACTTCCCGCAGACTATAAATTCGACCGTGACGAGCTTTATGACCGATAAAGTATTTCTGGATACAAATCTCTGGGTTTACTTCTACACACAAAATCCACAAGAGAAATACCAAGCCGTTGCAGATCTCATTAGCAGTTCTGGACGATCGCTGATTGTCAGTACACAAGTTTTGGGCGAACTATACAATGTGCTAACTCGTAAGAAACTCTTCAGCAAAACAGACAGTAGCAACATCGTTTAGCTCATCATCCAGGACATTCCAGTTGTTGATATCAACCCGCAATCCGTTCTTACTGCACTGACAATTAGCGATCGCTACAATTACGCTTACTGGGACAGCCTCATTCTTGCGACTGCACTTCTCAATGATTGTTCGATCGTCTATTCAGAAGATATGCAGCACAATCAATTCATCAATCAAGCCGTTAGAATTATCAATCCCTTTCAGTAATCTAATTCACCGACCAAGCTTTCCTCAAACGATTTGATCGAGATTGACGATCGTCCAATGCTGAACTTTTTAGAAAGATTTGAGGGGGAGTTTATCGATCGTTCTATAATCAGCACAAGTTTTTGGCAAAGCGAAGCGGGGTCGAAAATCCTGGGAGGTTTGCCAAACGCCTAGAACCAAGACAATTCAATAGTTTAAGGCTTTAAGAATATCGCCATCGTGGTAGAAATAAAGGCTGAAATCAACTTTGAAATCACCTTTGCCAAAATCAGTTCTACACCCCTTATTCAGTGGGGCTTTCAGATGGCGGAATCAAACCCTCAAATCCCGGCAACGGGACTGAAACGTAAAAGAGACGGTGCTGGTCGTCCAAAAGGTACTGCGATCAAACCCTCAAATCCCGGCAACGGGACTGAAACAAATCTTCAAGCATAATGCTGATGGAAGTTTTCAACGATCAAACCCTCAAATCCCGGCAACGGGACTGAAACCAATGTGAGGAAGGATTTGAGAGGTGAGTTGCTGCCGATCAAACCCTCAAATCCCGGCAACGGGACTGAAACCATCATTCGTTTAAGTACTGATTGCAAATTTTCTCCCCGATCAAACCCTCAAATCCCGGCAACGGGACTGAAACGCCCGTGGGAATGCCGGACAATTACACCCTTGGGGGTCGATCAAACCCTCAAATCCCGGCAACGGGACTGAAACGCTTGTCAGTCTTTCAAGGTAAGCTTTAGTCCTTTCGATCAAACCCTCAAATCCCGGCAACGGGACTGAAACCAATTGTACCCGCCATCACGATCGGGTGTGCAAACACGCATGTCGATCAAACCCTCAAATCCCGGCAACGGGACTGAAACGAGCGATTCTAGCGGGGTGTGCGGGCAGGAATAAGCGATCAAACCCTCAAATCCCGGCAACGGGACTGAAACCAGTTGTTGGCTTTTGCGCGATCGTCCCTTCAAAGCGATCAAACCCTCAAATCCCGGCAACGGGACTGAAACATTAGCTACTGGCGAAGAATGCGATCGCTGATTTAGTCGATCAAACCCTCAAATCCCGGCAACGGGACTGAAACGCGGCAGATCCAGATCTCGATCGGGATTTTGAGATCGATCAAACCCTCAAATCCCGGCAACGGGACTGAAACTGTCCTCCTGAAACCTTATAAACGGGTTGCCCTTGTCGATCAAACCCTCAAATCCCGGCAACGGGACTGAAACATCGGGACACTCCCGAATCCGAAGCTCCGGCGGGAACGATCAAACCCTCAAATCCCGGCAACGGGACTGAAACTCTAAATCTTTAGAAGTTTGCTCTGCATAATTTAAACGATCAAACCCTCAAATCCCGGCAACGGGACTGAAACCTGTGATGAATATCACAAACGTATACAATAGACGGTTCGATCAAACCCTCAAATCCCGGCAACGGGACTGAAACTTGAATTGAGGAATACAAGCTTCAAAAAAGCAAGGCGATCAAACCCTCAAATCCCGGCAACGGGACTGAAACAAGTTATTTAGAGTTGGGGAGTATCTTTGAATTTCACGATCAAACCCTCAAATCCCGGCAACGGGACTGAAACTTATGCAGAATCCAACCCTTGAACACGTTATCAACGCGATCAAACCCTCAAATCCCGGCAACGGGACTGAAACTATTGAAAATCGCATTCTGCCTTATTATCCACTCACCGATCAAACCCTCAAATCCCGGCAACGGGACTGAAACAATAATGCAGAAGTGTCTACATCTACATTTCCAACGATCAAACCCTCAAATCCCGGCAACGGGACTGAAACTTTCTCACCTTCATTTACCCTTTACAAACTAGCTACGATCAAACCCTCAAATCCCGGCAACGGGACTGAAACATTACTCGTCTTCTCCTACTGAATCAGACGAAGAATCGATCAAACCCTCAAATCCCGGCAACGGGACTGAAACTTAGATTTGCAGGATAAGCTTTATGGGTTCCTACGATCAAACCCTCAAATCCCGGCAACGGGACTGAAACGAATGTTGTTGGTCATCCAAAACTCAACCAGAGAATCACCGATCAAACCCTCAAATCCCGACAACGGGACTGAAACCTCATCAAGCCAAAATTCCCCTGCTTGCGCTGTTTCGGATATTCATTCAATAGAGCGATCGAGTCCCTCTAAGTTTGCAGTATAAATAGCCACTCTTATCGAAGTTTCTATCCAAAATGATACGGATGCGACACAATGTAGGGTGAATATTGATACAGCCTTCCCATCGCCCCCTAAAACTCATGCTGACTTCTTCCGCCGAGGCGCGTGAACACTTAGTTAGAGCGCTCCGCCTCGACCTAATCGGGCCTAATCCAACCGACAACGACCACTACCAAACTGAGATCCTTTCTCAAGCCCCTTCAAAGTGGTATCTCACTGGATTTCTTGTCCCCTACGAAGCCAGCATCGAAGACCGCAGCACCCCCGACGGCAACGATCAACTCAGCCTCTTAGAATCCTCTAGTGCAAGTGACGAAGAAAACACGCCCGAAATGGCATCCGCCCGTAAAGGCTTATTCCCCTCCTCGATCGGCTTAAGCTTCCTCGTCACCCCCCAAACCCAATCTATCGAAGTCGAAATCACCTGGGGCGACTACCACTCGATCGAACAAGCCCCCGATCACGCCGAAACCGCTCTCCAAGAACGCACTTCAACCCCGTGGCAACGCACTCCACAACGCCGTCGCCTCACTGTGCCTCTCTCCAACCAACCTGCACCGACTACGATCGCACTACCCGATAGCAACGGCTTAGAACTCTCCCTCTCAGTCCGCCCCGTCACCGGAACCGACAAACTCCCAACTGGAACCCGTGCCGTTTCTCTATTTCTCGTCAACCATCGCCGTCCCGAAACCGATAGTAAACGAGATGCAGCTTACATCTTCCAAGCTCAGCTAACCGTTCAAACTCCCAATGGATTCGTCCCTCGTCCCGACCTCCGCACCCATCGCATCGAAGACGATGACGAACGCATCGCAGACCTGCAATTTCGCCAAGATTACGAATTCGCAGTCGGACACAACGTTTCTGTACTGGCCAATCCAACCCTCCCTTGCACCGAAGTCAAAACAGCTTGGATGCCCACCGCAGAAGTTGAAAAAGTGATCGCCAATGAAGAAATCCCAGTCGAGCTATCAATGGAAGCGATCGCACAAGCAAACTCTGCCGATGCAGTGCGCGCCCAAATTAGCCCAATGGTGCAAGCCTATGCAGACTGGATTGCAGCCCAACCCATTCCAGAACCCACAAACGCAAATGATCAACGCCCCATTACCGCTCGTGATTTGCTTCACCGCGCCACCATTGTTAATCAACGAATTGCTGCCGGACTCGCTGCTTTAGACGATCCACAAGTTCTCGAAGCATTCCAACTTGCCAATTGTGTGATCGCAACTGCAATCCGTCGTCGCCTCACTCACGGCAGCGATCTCCAACCCGAAGATATCAAACCTCCAAAATGGCGACCCTTCCAACTTGCCTTCGTCTTAATGAATCTCGTCGGCATTGCTCAACCCGAAAGCCGCGATCGTGAAATCGTTGACCTTCTCTTCTTCCCAACAGGCGGCGGTAAAACCGAAGCATATTTAGGACTAGCAGCCTTTACTCTCGTTCTCCGTCGCCTGCGAAACCCTGGCATTCAAGGAGCCGGAATGAGCGTCCTCATGCGCTACACGCTACGACTGCTCACGCTCGATCAACTCAGTCGAGCCACAACACTCATTTGTGCTTTAGAACTAGAACGCCAAAAAGATCCCGTCAAACTCGGTGTGCATCCTTTTGAAATTGGGCTATGGGTCGGGCTTGGCGCAACCCCAAATGAAATGGGGCACAAAGGTGACAAGAAAGAAGGCACTGCCCGACACCGCACTCGCGAATTCAAAGAAGGTAAAACCACCACCGCTCCAATCCCGATCGATAAATGTCCTTGGTGTGGTCATGCCCTCAAAAAAGAGTCCTTCCGACTCAAACCGTCAGAAGATCACCCTCTTGATTTAGAAGTCTCTTGTCTCAATCGTCGATGTGATTTCCGAGGCGATAACAAACTGCCAATCGTTGCGGTAGACGAAGCAATTTATCGTCGCATCCCTTGTTTCATCATTTCAACCGTTGATAAATTCGCAAACCTGCCTTGGGTCGGACGAACAGCTTCCCTATTTGGCAAAGTTACCAGTTATGACAACAGTGGATTCTATGGTGCAGCAACACCTCAGTCCAAAGGCACTCAGAAGCTCGAAAAGCCTCTTCCACCCCCAGATCTCATCATTCAAGATGAGCTACATCTCATTTCAGGCCCCTTAGGCACAATGGTCGGACTCTACGAAACAGTCATCGAAAACCTATGTTCTCAAGAAGTGAACGGCAAAACCATCAAACCCAAAATTGTTGCTTCGACCGCAACCGTTCGCCGTGCAACAAAGCAAATTCGCGCCCTGTTTGGTCGAGAACTAGTCGAAGTCTTTCCACCACCCGGCCCCGATCGCCGAGATTCCTTCTTTGCAAAAACGGTTTCTGCCACTGAGCGAAATGCTCGTCTCTATGTTGGAATCGCAGGACAAGGTCGAAGCCTCAAAGTCGTCCTACTCCGCTCTTACCTTGTTCTTCTTGGTGCTGCCCAAAAGCTCTGGGAAGAATCCGGCGGCGCGAAGAATAAATCTAACCCAGTCGATCCCTATATGACTTTACTCGGCTACTTCAACTCTCTCAGAGAACTCGGAGGCAGTCGCCGCATTGTAGAGGACGAAGTAAAATCACGTCTCGCAACCTACAGCACCCAAAAACGCATCACAGAGCCAGAAGGATTATTTGTCGATCGCACTATCACCGATGAACCGATCGAACTCACTTCACGAGTCAGCACCAGCCAAGTCGCAGAATCCAAAGGTCAGCTAGAAAGAACTTTCCACAGCAAAGAACGCGCTGTCGATGTTGTTCTTGCCACGAACATGATTTCTGTCGGTCTTGACATCACTCGCCTTGGCTTAATGGTCGTTCTCGGTCAACCCAAAACAACGGCTGAATATATCCAAGCCACAAGCCGAGTTGGACGCGATGAAGACCGCCCAGGATTGGTGATCACATTGATGAATATTCATCGTCCTCGCGATCGCTCATACTATGAGCGTTTCCAATCCTGGCACAACACCTTCTACCGTGCTGTAGAAGCAACCAGCGTTACCCCCTTTTCGCCTCGCGCTATCGATCGAGGATTAGCAGGAGTTTCAGTTGGACTGGCTCGACTCGGGTGCGACAAACTCACGGCTCCACACAATGCGTTAGCGATTCTCAATCACCGAGATGAACTCGACTTCGTAGCAGAAGCACTCTCACGCCGAGCCGAAAACCACGACAAAGATCGCTCCTCTGATGAGATCGAAGAACAACGCATCCGACTTCGCAGCGCCGTGATTGATCTCCTCGATAGTTGGTCACATCTTGCGGAAGAGAAAGGCAAACTGCAATACCAACAAGAAGAAGGTGCAGCCCCGCCGCTACTCTACGATCCCCTTGACCCAGAATCCCGCAAACAGCCAAAATTCAGGGCACAACGAAGTCTCCGCGATGTCGAACAATCCGTCAATCTCTGGATTGTGAATCCCGATGGTGCAGAATTGGAGGATGAATCATGAAATCTAAAAAGCGTCCACCCGATGGTGAAATTCGCCAGAGCCAAGTTCTCTCGACCTACGGGCCTGGTTCAATGGTTGACTTACCAGAAGCCTCTGTCCTCATTGGCGGACTCAATTACTGGAGATTTCCACCAGAGCGCAATGAAATTTTAGAAGAACGCCTCACTGCCAAGATTTACGATCGCCTCAAACATCACTATCCCGATCTCACCACAATTAAACTATTCACTCCCCCTGACAATAGCCAAGATCAGTTGGGAGTAAAAACTGGTATCAAAGCTTTCTTATTTCCAACTTGGTTTGTCGCTCAGACTGACGACACTTGGGAATCCAAAACCGGCAAAATCTACCGAACCCGTCCCCTCATTCCCTACGGACAAATCTATCGAGGTGGATACGTCGATCAAAACAAGAAGAAATGCCCCGTTGTTCCAGTTCGCTTTGTTCAAGCCTGCCCGAATGGTCATATTAGCGATATTAACTGGGGAGCCTTCGTTCAACACAATTCTGGCTGCACCAACCGTAAAGGTTCACTCTGGCTCGATGAAGGTGGAGCCAGTAATGACTTTGCAGATATCTTTGTTCGATGCCAGCAATGCGGCGCTCGTCGTCCCCTCTCTGATGCGACTCTCCCAAACTCGAAAGCTCTAGGAAAATGTGAAGGGAAACGTCCCTGGTTAGGCATCCATGATCAAGAGGAATGTATTGATCCAGAGAAGAACAAGCCCTATTACAGCCGCTTGCTCGTTCGTTCTGCGAGTAATGCCTACTTTGCTCAATCCTTGAGCGTGATTTCGCTGCCTGACTCAAATCAAAAATTACGAGATGCTGTCAATCAGGTCTATGATAGCGTTTTGCAAGTTGCTCAGAGCTTAGAGATGCTCCAGATTCTACGCCAAACTCCTCTAGCAACCAGCGTTTTACAAGGCTTCAGTGATGATGCAGTTTGGGAAGAAGTACAGCGTCGCCGGAATGGGGTCAAACTCGCTGATAAAAGCATTAAGCAAGTCGAAATCGAGACATTACTATCTCAGCCAAATGAAATTGGTGAAGATATTCCAGAAAGCAATTTCTATGCTCGAAATCGCTCGATTGAAAATCTCAATTCAAAGTTGAGCGATCGCATTGATCGCATCGTTCTTGTTCATCGTTTACGAGAAGTAACGGCTCAAATTGGCTTCACCCGATTTGAACCTAACCTAGCAGATATCGATGGCGAACTACAGCTTAATGTTCAAACGGCTGCATTGGGTCGAGAATTAAACTGGTTTCCAGCGATCGAGAACAAAGGCGAAGGTGTATTCATCTCATTCAGCCCAGATGCTATCCATACGTGGAAGGAACTCGATGCAGTCAGAAAACGAGGTGTAGACCTGCAAAGAGGTTTCAATACTTGGATAGAGCGAAAAGGACTTGATCCAAGTAAGCTCCTTTTCCCTGGAATGCCTTACATTATGCTGCATTCTTTATCTCATCTTTTAATCACTGCTGTTTCCCTAGAATGTGGTTACTCCGCCAGCGCGATTCGAGAACGAATTTACGCAGGTAGCTCTGGCTATGGCATTCTTCTGTACACAGGTTCATCAGGCTCAGAAGGAACTTTAGGTGGATTAGTTCAAGTTGGCAAACGTATTGAATCTCTTCTAGAAAGTGCATTAGAGCTTGGCAAACTCTGCTCAAATGATCCGGTTTGTGCTCAGCATAAACCTGCTGACACTCACGAAGAACGCTTCTTACATGGTGCAGCCTGTCATGGATGTTTACTAATCGCTGAAACTTCTTGTGAGCGCAATAATGAATTTCTCGATCGAGCATTAGTCGTTGATACAGTTGAGAACGCGGGTAGTGCGTTCTTCCCGGAGCATGGGTAAGACAGATTCTCCGTTTCTAAATTTGAGTTATCCGGCTCTGGTCAGTTTGATCACAGCATTAGAAACCGGACGTTTCTCATTTCCAGTTCATCCTGCAACTCTATCAGCCTATATCCCTGCGGATTCAACCAGCACGATCGCATTAGAACTGAATACGCTTTATCAGCAAGGAATGACAGTTCAGCATCTCACATATATGCTGAACCTTACGATCGCGGAGCGTCAATCGATTCAGAAACAGCGTGATCGCGTTGAGTTGGTTTGGACGGGGTTAGAAACACCGGGGATGGAAAGTCGAGATACTCATATTGTGGTGCAAGAACTCTTCGATCGAGCAACTCACAGTGTTCTGATTGCCAGCTATGCACTCGATACAGATACGAAGGGACAAATTCTGTTTTCAACTCTTGCAGCACGAATGGATCAGATCCCAACGCTAAGGGTAAGAATGTTTTTGAATATCAAGCGCACCTTTGGTAGTCAAAAGTCAGAGATTGCATTAGTCCAAGAGTTTGCTCAAACATTTCAGTATCGAATTTGGTGCGGGAACCGACTTCCAGAAGTGTTTTACGACCCCAGATCAGTTGCTCAAACCAAAGGCCCAAAAGCTTGCCTTCATGCTAAGTGTGTGATCGTAGATGAACAGTTTCTCTTCGTGACTTCTGCAAATTTCACCGAAGCTGCTCACGAACGCAATCTAGAAGCAGGCATTTTGCTAAAAGATCAAAGTGCTGCAAAAGGCATGAAGTTGCAATTTGAGCGGCTAGTGCAGTCTGGACAGTTGAAGCCCCTCAATCGCTTTTTTAACAAATAGAACATCAAAAACTTCAGTCACATTACCGACATTTGTATATTTGATCGCCACGTCTTAAAGCTCTTACTAAACTTTTCATCTCAATTCTTGCGATCGTGCTGTTCAATTAGAGGACTTTTGACCGAGTGAAACGAGTCGAATAACACATTCAGATTGTTTAGCGGTTCGACATTTCAACATACGATCGCGATTTTCTCGCCAAAGCTGAGCTAAAAACTCTAACTCTGCTGGACTATAGTACTGGTAGATTTGGGCAGATCGGGTTGACCATCCACCCAGGAAGCCAATACTCGCGATACTAAGAAATGCGATCGCGCTTGGTAATGCCACTCGAATTGCCCAACTTCCGCGCAATTCTAAAGCTGCAAGCTGAATCAATCCCTTTGCTTCTTTTGCCAAAGCTGCCTTGTATTCTTGAAGTGTGATATCTCGCTGATGCTCATATTCTGCTTTCTGATGAGCCTGTTGGGTTTCCATCCAGGTTTTCTGAGCAGATTGATGGGATGCAATTAGTGTATGAATATCTTGAATTTTTTGTTCAAAAGCTTGATTGTGTTCCTCGGTAAGTTGCTTTGCTCCTAGCAAACTCTCTTGCAAGACTTCACGCTCAGTTTGAATCAGCCGTTGAAGGGTCTTTACTTCTGAATCGACTAATCTGCGTAGAGTTTCTAACAATTGGGATAGAGTTGCTTCAAACTGTTCTGGGGCTTCTTGTAGCAAAATCTCTAATTGTCCAGTTGCAATCAAGATTTGAAAATTGGGGTCATTTGGGTCGAGATGATGGCGATATACAATGTCCAATACCTTTGCCTTGAAAGTATCAGAGCGTCCCTGAAGTAATGTATTGAGCAGAGTTTCTGATTCGTTCATGGGGAAACTCCAAAATATTGTCCAGCTTTGAAGATTTCGAGTTCCATTGTTTTGAGCCATTGGTGGACTCTTGATCGATTTGCTCGGCTTAGTGAGGAAGTCGCTCCTACTGCTTCTCGAAACGTGAAGTCTTTCTCATCGATCAAATCATAGGTATCATCAAATAAATCAGGCATGACGATCTCAATGCCACCGATCGCCAAGAATTGTTCCTTCGCTCTGGATTGGTCGAATCGTTTGAATTTCTCTGCTTCACCAAAATGCAGATTTTTCACTGCAACATAATCAACGCGATCGCTGCAAAATTCCATGAGTAATCGTAGAGCGTTGACAGAATCTTTCACCCTGGACATGACTGAAACAATGGTCAATCGATATCCCAATTCGGATGCGGATGATATTAACTGCACATCTTGCTCATATCGCTCAAAGGAATCTCCGGCTCCAGCAGGCAAATCGACAAGTGCGATCGCAGGTTTTTGCTGCTCAAGGTCGTCTAACAATACATCGGCTCCGCCTCTCAGAGCGATATTGATCCGAGAGATACCGATCGTTTTATTGTAGTGACGAAAGAGTTGAGGATTCTGAGTATCACTGTCATAAGCTGAGCAAGCAATGTTCAAATGGTGATAAACATCAAGTAAACCACGAGCAAAGCTGCTTTTGCCTGTGCCACCTTTGTTGCCTGTAATCAGGATTAGACGTTTCTGATATTGGCTTCGACTGGAGCGTTTTGTTTTCTGAAGTTTCGATGTGATAGTCATCTCAAGTTCTCCTGAGCAGGAACTACAATTCGTCGGGCATTTCTACGAATTCGCCAATGGTGTGACGCTTTGGGTGTGTATCAGCAGGGCGTTGTTTAGATATGGGCGTGTTATCAGGTGAATATTGGTTGGATAGATTTGGGATAGCAGAAGATTGAGCTTTCTTTGTCGGTCGTTGCTTGGGCGATCTTGTTTTGGTTGTCTCTGCTAGATATTGCCGCAGGGTATTTTCTGAAATGGCAATGCCCCGTTCTTTTAGAAATTCCACAATTTCTAGGTAGGAGTAGCCTTTTGATAGAGTCTGCTGGATTTCCTCGTTGAGATAGGTGATGATCTCTCGTAGAGTGCGCCCCTTTCTGGGTAACTGATGTAATGCTTCGAGAGTTTGCTGCAATGTTGCGTCATCAATTTCAACTAATGGCGGTTTCTTCTGAGCCATCGTTTGCCTCACTGCTTTATACAGATGACCTTTCACAGTCTTGAGATGACAGCGATCGCAAGTCCAGAGTGAATATCAAACTCATCTCATCAGAGTAGTCAGTTGAACGATTTTGAATGCCAGTTGCACCCTGAATTCATATCATTGAAGTTGCTTCTTATCCTAGCGGTGAAATCGAATATGGAATGCTATTTTAGGATTTCTTTATGTAATTTGAAATAATTGAGAAACTAAAGCAGACAGCATAATTTGTGATTGTGTACTTACTACGCAATTGTATTGATATAAATACGAAAGCTAACACTGCAGAGATAAGATTGACAAATTTGAGGAAACTTGAGGAAAGCAATTTAGAAGAGGAAAAATGTCTTATGCAATTGCGCGGATTAGAAAGCTGAAACGATCGAATTTAGCTGGATCAGAACAACACGTTAATCGCTTAAGAGAAACGCCGAATGCTAACCCGGAAAGACGAAACGTTCGATTGGTTGGGGAAAAGGAACCGACCCTGGAAGAATTGGTTCAGCAGCGAATTGGAGCGCAATCAATTCGGAAGAATGCGGTTTGGTGTGTGGAAATGTTGCTCACTGCTAGTCCAGAATACTTTCGAGCGAATACTCCTGGTCAGGCGAGCTATTGGGATGAAGAACGATTGGAGCGATTTCAGTGGACAGTACAGCAGTGGTTGACGGAAACCTATGGAGATCGCATTGTTCGAGCAGAATTGCATCTTGATGAAGCGACCCCTCACATTCATGCTTATCTCGTGCCTTTGGATGAGCGAGGTAAGTTAAATTGTCGGGGCTTGTTTGGCGATCGTACAAAGCTCAGGCAGTTTCAAGATAGCTATGCGAAGGCTCTGGAACCCTTGGGAATTCAGCGAGGGATTCGAGGAAGTCGGGCAACTCATACGGCGATTCAGGAATATTATGCAGCCGTCATGCAGGAGCCTGATTTTGGGTTGGATAGTGCGGTGATTCAACATCAACTTGTCGATCGTAGAAGACTTCTAAAGGAACGGAATGAACTGGAACAGACCGCAATGCATTTGGCGCGAGAAAATGGGCAATTGCAGCAACGACTTGAGAAGTTGGAAAAGGTTCAACTCGATTTGGATACTCAAGATTTGTCGCTTGAAAGAATTGCGGTCGAGCTAGGACTGAAACCAAATGGTAGGCAGACTGGACAATGGCAAAACGCCAGCCAGACGATTAGCATTACTGGCAATCGGTTTTATGATTGGCAGGCTTTGAGCGGTGGAACTGGGGTGATCGAGTTTGTGATGTATTTGCAGCAGTGTGATTTTAGAGCGGCGATCGTGTGGTTGCGCGATCGTTGGGGGGACGCTGCGACAGTACAAGCGGTGATACGGCAAACTGAGGAGATTTTGCAGTCAGAAGCAAAAAAGCTTTTTGTGTTGCCAGAGCTAGGGGAGCAACATTGGCAAGCGGTGAACGCATCTCTGACTAAAACTTTCAAGCTACCTGGGACATTGGTGGAGCGATTGTATCAAGCGAGATTGCTCTATCCAGATCAAGCGGGGCAAGTTGTATTTGTGCATCGATCGTTGAATACGCAAACAGCGAATGGTGCGACAGTTTATTCGATCAAGCAAAAGACGGAAACGGTTGCCGATGGAAGTTGGAGGAGGCAAGGGTGGTTTTATTTGGATAGTGAAGGAGGGATTAAACGGGTGGTGTTAGTGGATTCGGCGATCGCGGTTTTGGCAAAGTTTGTGTTTGATCAGCCTGTGCCTTCAGGGGTGCGGTATCTTGCGGCTTCACGAGATGATTTAGCGATCGTAGATGAGATTCGGCAGAGTTTGCCGGGTGCGATCGTGCAGGATTTGCGGGATCACGATTGGCATCGGATGTTGCTAGATAGTCTTTTCAGGAAGATGGATAGTCCTTTGGAAGAAAATAGAGAACAGAAGAGAATAGTAGAGCCTGAAATCGACTGAAATTTCTCTTCTGCCTAGCTTCTTCCCTCCGCTCTTGATATTCATCCTCGTCTATCATTTCGGAAGAGCATTCTAGCGGTCAAATAGGGCTGAAATCTCTGATAAAGATCGAGTGGAATTATGCTCAGTATTAGTTTCTATGCCAACAATGGCATCTTCTCCAAAATTAACCCCTCACTTTTATGCTGCGGTATCATATTGTTATCGTCGCTCAATTGTTCTATCTGGAGGCGCAGTATGCAAATCATTTTGGACGTGCCTGACGATGTAGGTGAAAGATTAGAAGCATTGCGCGATCGCCTGCCAGAATTACTCGATCGCGCAATGCAGGAGCTTTCTACACCTTCCTCTTTGACCTTTCAGGACGAACTACAAATCCTTGAACTTCTTGCCAGTCAACCTAAACCAGAAGACATTCTCGCCATTCGCCCAACGCCAGTCCTACAAGCTCGGATGAGTGATCTCCTCGCCCGAAACAAAGCTGGACAACTCTCACGCCAAGAGGAAGCCGAACTCGATCGTTACTTAGTCATTGAGCATCTGGTTCGGCTTGCAAAAGCAAATGCCTACAAGCGCTTACAAGAGATCGCATGAGTTATGTTTCAGCAGCCCTGCGTCGATTCGTTGTGCAACGTGCAGAGGAAAAGTGCGAATACTGCCAATTTCCTCAACATGCCTCTCTTTTCAGCTTTGAGATTGAGCATATTATTGCTGAGAAACATGATGGAAGCACTGAGGCAGATAATTTGGCATTGTCCTGTCCCTCTTGCAATCGGTTCAAAGGGACAGACTTAGGCTCAATCGATCCAGAGACTCGCCAGTTGACCTCTTTCTTTAATCCTCGAATTCAACACTGGTCAGATCACTTCTGCCTTGAATCTGCAACGATCATACCTCTCACGCCAGAAGGGCGTGTAACTGCCAAAATTCTTCAATTTAATTCTCCAGAGCGAGTTTCAGAGCGAGCGCAACTCATTGCTCTGAAACAGTATCCGCCCTAGTTATGAGTCGAACATTTTTGAGAATCCGTACTTTCAGAGCGTCAATTCCGGTACTGCATAGAGTTATAACCCACCTTCGACGGATGCTCTGATCTGCTGCGAATTTAAGTTCTGAGCAGATTGCTGGTTAGGAGATACTTCTCCATATGCTTGAAAATCCCTCTCCATTGCAGCGATCGCATTTTCCGAAAGCAGAGTTCCATCTACCACCTCCCGTGCTACTTCAGTAATTCGCTGCCGATACGCCTCAGACTTTGCCAATTCGCCCGACACTCGATACCACTTCCACATTAACTTCAGCGTTTCTTGATTTCCCCGCTCTGCGAGAGGCTGAGATTGGTCAGGATGCTTTTCCGCCCTTAATCGATCGTTCCAATCTTTCCCCACGGCTGGACTCATTCGCCGCACTCCCAAAACTTCATGTGCGACCTGCCATGCTAACCGCTCTCCTGCCTTATCCGCATCAAACGCAACAATCACCTGTCTACCTTGTTCTAGATGCGATCGTAATGCTTGAGTTGGAACGATCCCATCCGTTGAAAGATAAACCGTAGTCCCCAAATTCTGTCCCTTTTCTCGTTCTAAAGCAGCCAATGAGAGAGCATCGATCGCAGAACCTACTAGAACAATCCGTTGAACTTCCCCTTCCCCCTGCCGCAACCAAAACCATCCTTGCTCATTGCTCGTTCTAGGTGCAAGATCCTGAGATGCTGGCTCAGATGCTCTCTGCAACTCTGCTCCTATTGGATGCCCGCGCGACCAAGATATTCCATGCTGCTGTTCTGGATATTTCAGAAACACAGCATTCTTCTGAGCATCTGCATAAATTAACCCTCTGGTATGCAATCGATCAATCCAGTCTCCAGGCAGCTCGCGCACTTCCACCAAATCGGCTCGTACAGCTTTCCAATGTGCCTCCATAGCTTGAGGAAACTGCTCATTCGGTTGAGTCAAGAATTGTCGAGAAAGCCAAGCGATCGCAGCTTTGAGATTCGCATTTTGGATGTGCATCACTAGCTCGATTGCACCTTCCCCCTCTGTATTGGTTGCCCAATCCTGAAATTTACCTTCCTGAATCTTGATGATATGTTCCTCACTGCGCCATTTTTGCGGATTTGTGAGATCACGCTCTAATCCTAATCGTTCTGCCACGATTTCCAAATCAATTCCTCGTAATTGATCGGCTAAAGGTTGGAGCGATGGAGTCAATGTCTGTCCCTCATCCACCACAACGCGAAAGCCTTGGTCTTGTAGGTATTCAGTAAACCGCTTCATTACGGTTGCTTTCGCTGGAATGAGAAGCAATGGTGCTTGTTTTGCTGCACCACCCAAATCCCGACTCACCACGACTAAATCTAGCTCTCGCCCAATCGTTCGAGCATCTGAAAACATTGCTTCATAGAATGCTTGAGACTTTGATTTCTGAAACACAAGCGCATTTGGATGCTCGTCTTTTAGTGCAAGATAAGACAGCACGTGCGCTTTTAGACCTGTCCGATCGAGGATCTGCCAATCTGCTAATTTCTGCTGAGCTTTCTCACTAGAAGATGCTTCCAACTTGACCACAGCCTGCGCAAAACCCTGATCGAGAATATTCTGAGAAAATAACCGAGCAAAAGCTGGATCAAGTCCTCGTGTTTCACCCCCAATCAAAGCATTCTGTACAGCAATCTCTTGTAGCTTAAGATGTCCATCCTCGCTAAGCTGAAAAATCATTTCTGAGTCGATGAATAAGTCTCCTGCTTGATCGTTAAGCCAATGAATAAAATGCAAATCCGCATCGTGACGTTCGATCGTCAAAGGGATAAATGGCTCATTTTGAATCTGTAAGTAAAACTCTGAATTGCTCATCACAGCTTCAGCTAAATTTGCTCGATCGAGAAACCGAGCAATGTTTTTTTCAGATGTTCCTATCTGTGACTCAGCCGAGAGTACCCGAACTGATGAGGAGCGCTCCGGCATCTGCGGTATTGGAACAGATTCTACAGTCCTAAATTCTGGAAGCTTGATATTGAGCAAATCTCGCGCTTTCTCTTTGAAGTCGAATGCAGCTAATATCCACCGCTTTTCTTTAAGCATGAGCGTCAGGACTGCATCAATTCGTTCGGCAGAGACAATGCATTCCATACGATCGCTAATCGAGTAAAACTCTGCACCTGCTGCTTGAATCAATTCTGGATCAAGCGAATATTGATTTCCTAAACCCGATTTCACTGTTTGCAGCACGAATCCAACTGCCTTGCTCTCTCCAGTTCTCGCCGAAAACTGAGTTTTAATCGTGAGTAGCTCATCCGATGTTTTGACCGCGCCACGATACTGCGTCGCCTCAGTCAAAAAAGCCTGAATTTGACTAGACTCTCGAAAAAACACAGGCTCTTCCCGCAAAACCTGCTGAATATCGAAGCTAGCAGGCATCACTAAACCTTGTAAAACCTCGCCTTGAGCCGTTGTATAGTTCACAAACTTCCCTTTCGGAAACTTTTCAAAAGCTTTGATAGGATTCCCTGTAAAAATCTGCACTTCAGTTCGTTGGCTCTCCTGTTGGCGCGAATCAAACGCCTCGTAAATATTCTCTCCGCTCCAGTTTTCTGCTTGCCTTGTCACTAACATCGCAGTATCGTCTTTCCCGCGATTCAGCTTAGAAAACGGGATCGTGAGTTGACGAGAACGATGATCAATCAAAATCTGCGCTCTCCAATTTGTCGGAGCCGATGGACTGCCTCGATAGCTTTTCTGGCTTACCTGCGAAACCACACCATAAAACACATTTCCTTCAGGAGAAATGACTTGAACCGGAGTTCCGGGAGGTAGTGTTTGCAGAATGCGTCTTAAATGCATCAGTTGCTCATCTAGTCGAGTATTTAACTTATCTCGCTTCGCTTCAGATGGTGCGACTAATAATGCTTGCTGACGATACGAGTTCGTGTCACGCTCAACTTGAGCTAAAAGTGTTTGGGTATGCTCATAAGCGATCTCTTCTACTGCTTGAAAATCATGCTCTTCAACCTGTTTAATCCGTTGCAGATTCAAAGATTCTCGAACTGAATTAATCACCTCAAGCTGAGTCGGTGGCTTCGCAGCAACTTTCGCATCGACGACTTCTAGGCAGACGGAACCTGTAAATTCGCTCTCAATTTCACTTGTATCTGGGATGACTTCCATTCGAGCGATCGTTCTCGCATCTAAATCGAGTTGATCGGCTCTCAGAACACTTTCCCCCATTGCTTCTTTTTGAGCAATCAAATCTCGCGTCTCTGCCTCAATCAGCGTATAAAGATTCTCTTGCTCGTTCAGCGTGAGTAAGGGAATTCTCCCAGTCACGCGCTTCACCACAGCAATTTCTGAGTCATCACTGCCTTTAAGCGGGTAGCCCAGCTTCCCCTGAAGTTCCAAATCTTCGTCTAGTAGATCTATGACAACTTCTTCACCGTAAACATTCATAAAATCAACTACATTCGCGATCGACATTTCTGAATCAGGTGCAGCCGTTACATTTGCATTCAGTTCCGCCATCTTTTTAGCAAGCAAAGCACCTAACCGCTTTTCAGCAGGCAAATCACTCATCAGCAAAGTAAATCGAGGTTTATTGACCTGCCCAAATCGGTTGATGCGCCCGAGCATTTGCATGACTAAATTCACATCGCGCTCAGCCTGAGCAACAATCATGTGTCGAGGACGTTGATCTGCAAACCTTTCAGAAGCATGAAGATTAATTCCGGTCGCACCAGAACGGTTGAGAATCAGCACATCCAAAGTGCCACGATTAAAGCGATTGACAATATCGATTCTCCCCTGTGGGCTAACTTCACGCTCAGGACGCAATCCATAGCTCGTCTTACCTTGCTGCCCATACTCAAGAATGTTTTCGCGCCCCGTTACTTCATCAACCCGATAGCCTTCCTGCGTCAATCTCCAACGAATGTAATCGATCGAGCTTAGCGGAATCTGGCTTAAATCCGTTGCTTCAATCCAACTCAATGCGTCTTGATATGCCTCAACTCCATCATCACCAAGTTCTTCATCAGTCAGTCTTCTACGGATTGTCACACCGTCATAGTCTGTCACCAGAATGTCGCGTGAGCGCTCCAGATATCGCTGTAAAACATCACCAAAGGTAATCGAGATGGCAGAATCTGGTTTAATGCCATTCTCTTTGGTGTACCAAGCGATAAAACTATCCATCGTCGAAGCGACTGCAATGATCGGCTTTTCTCCACGCTGAATTGCAGAAATAGCGCTTTGTACGGTTGCTTCTGCTTTCTGTGCTAGTAAACTTTGGTCGATCGCATTGTGCATCAATGACGTAAAGTTGGTCGATTTCAAGCCCACTTGCCCAATTGAATTATCCTGGCTCAAGGCTTTCGCCTCCGCCTTAAGTTGTTTACCAACTTCTTTCAGCGCAGTTTGCTTCGCTTCATCGAAGCGGTTAATCGATCGCATAATCGTCGAGATATTCTCAGCAATTTCGCGATCGACTGGCACGATCTCAGAGTCAAACGAAATGCCAGCCATCGAACGACCTCGCCTAACCATTTGCCCTGCTGCAACAAACTTTGTTGCAAACATTTGCTGAAGTGGAACACCTCCATCGCGCAAAATCTTCTCTAAATTCTCAATCCGCTCGACTGCATAACGAGCATCACTCCGCCTCGCATACAGATCAACCACAGCCGAATTTTTAATCGAAGTTGCGGACATAAACACTGACCCCGCAGATCGATCGACAAGTTCCCGCACAAAATCAGCACGATTCGCAGGCGCATTCGTTTTCCATGTTCCGATCTTGCTCACTCCACCTGCTTCATGCGCTTCGTCGAAAACGAACACAGCACGGGACGAGATCGAGCGAAAAAACTCTCGCCGAAAAGGTTCTTCGTTCTCAATTGTTTGAAGCTGAGAGTAAGTTGTAAAGATGGCATTGTACTGACTCCCAAGCCCTTCCTGCATGATGCGCCGCATTTCTGCCTCTTGTTCAGCAGCCGTTCCTGTAGTCAGTCGTCTTCCATCATCTAGCTTCAGGCGCAACCCGTTATCAGTTGCAAAGATGCGAAAATCTGTCTTTCCAACATCCGCTAGATCATTGAGCATCGTATTGTACAGGTTCGATTTCTGCGTTACAAACACAGGAATAAACCCGTTTCTAAAAGCATCAATTAAATTTGCTGCCCCAAAGCGACCTTTTCCATTTCCCGTTTGATCGCCATTGAGAAAAATGTTGCCTTGATCGCGTTGATGAAACGAAAGTGCGATCGCATCAATTTGCTCAGCATAGAAGTACCGCCATAATTGCTCAGTCGAGTCGTACCCCAATCGATGCATAACAAATTCATCGATATCCCCAACGGCTTTTTCTAAGTTGTCGAGTGCTTTCTGAGCTGCCGCAGCCATATTGGTTGGAATAATCGTTTCTGCAATTCTTGCTTTAGATCTTGGAATATAGGGAATATCCAAAGCTTGAAGATTGTTCATTCTGACCTCTCCAGAAATTACCAATCGTCGATCGTCGGTTCGTAAGTCAGTTGTTCGAGCCACTCGGCTAGATTCATCGTGTCGTGAATCGTCAGCCATTGCTCCAGCACTTCCGGTAGAAGTGGAGGTTGGATCTTCACGGGAAAGGGAGTGTAAATCCGTTGTTTCAATCGATCGTTGTACTCGATAAACGTTGCCGCCCATTCCTGCGTCCATGCTTGTAGCGTCTGCCAATCGGGATTGAGATCTGGTGGAGCTTGGACGGGATCTAATTGACTCAGTGCGTTGCACAAGCGTTGATGGGTTTGGGCTTGATCTTCCTCTGCTAGGTTCATCCAGCGGCGCACCATCCAGTCGATGCGTTGTTCCATGAGTCTCCAATAGTCGTCTTTGCTCATCTGCTGCATTTGATCTGGAATCCGCACCATCATCAAGTCCTGAAACTCTTCCTGATCGGGCTTCCATGCTTTGGGGTAGCTCATGTAATCGTTCATTTGGAATTAGCTCCTTTAGCTCGGCAAAAGATTTGAAGATAGGCGGAATTCGGGCAGCAGGTAACATGAGACTCGATTTACCTCGTCCCTCAATCACAATTAGATCAATTGGAAATCCTGCACCCTGCTTGCGATACAACGCGCCCCAAACTGAGATATGCTGCGTCACGTTGTAATGGTCGTACAGCACTCGAAAAAAGCTGCGACTCTCTAAGCTGTTATAGCGCTCAGATCTCAAATCGTCATCCTGACCCAGCTTTCCACCTAAAATCAAGACCGCTTTTCCATCCGGCTGCATTGCTTCTAATGCCCGCAGTGCAATGACTTGATCAATCTGAGTTGAACTCCGCCGACTATTAGGCATTTCAAACTGCTTCACGCGACCATTCGCATGTTTGAGAACACCGAAGGGTGGATTGCAAATAATGCGATCGTGTAGTTGTTCAGGCTGATAGCTCGTCGCATCGAATTCAGTCACGGTATAGCCTTGGACTCTGAGATCAGTGGCTCGTTCTGGGTTCAGTTCGTTTACTGTAACGCGCGTTGGATCTGTTCCCAGTAATAATGCTCCATGTCCTCCAGTCGGCTCATATACGCTCGTTTCAGATGTGATTCCTGCAAGCTGAGAGGCGAGATAAGCAATAGGAATCGGTGTGCTGTAAGCCTGCTGGAGAATACTTGTCGATGATCGAACATTCAGTACAGGCTGGCGTTGGTAGAGATTCACCAAGCGATCGTAAATCTCGATCGTACTTCTAGTTTCTCTAACAATAGATTGCGCGACTCGGATTAATGCGGCCTCAACTGATTCATCAACCAGCTTAGTTAAGCTTGAACCTCTTGAAATGTCCTTGCCCAGCACCTCTACAGCTTGTCGTCTAGCAGCGAGAATTGTTTTGAAAGCATTCCCCTCCAAAAACTGTTGCATGAAATGTTGAACGAGTTGCTGATTTTCCATCTCAACTGATCTCCATACCAGAGGATTGCTTCGGGTGAGATTCTTGCTGTGGTTGAAATTGATTCACTGTAATTGTGCTATCTCGCTCTTGTCGAAACAGAACGATTCCTGCATCACAGATTTGGATTGCTGCGGATTTGCCTTTGTAGCGTTTCGCCTCAATGCCTTCTGCAATCGGATTTTGCAGCGCATCCAGAAGTGTTCTCAAGCGTTCGGTCGTCAATTCATTCCGAAATTGTCCACCTGCCATAACTCCATACACCAATCGTCCGTTCATATGAATCTTGGGAGATTCAGGCTTCGGTTGAACTTGGGATTTAGATTGCTGTAGCCAGCTAAGCGTGCTGCGTGTTACGTGAGAAATTGCGCTCAATAATTGTGTCTGGTCTTCTTGCATCGCTTGAGTATCAGCAGGATGAATTGGAAAAGACATGGCTATCTCCTAAAAAATAATTTCGTCTTCAAAATAGTCTTCTGAATAAATCTGAGGTTGAGCTGCTTCTTGGCTCAAAGGAAATAATGCTTCTGCGGCTGCTTGTCGAACTTGAGCGGCTGCATTGATTCGCTCTGGTGCAATTTGTTGAGATTTTGCTTGATCAGCCATGCGATCGCGCCAAATATTTCGCCATAGTTTTTCACTCTCTGCTTGAAGTATTACTTCGGATCGTGGAACTCGAAGCTTTGTTCTGAGAGGAATAGACGCTTCCGTGCGATTCTTGTAAGCAGGATTGATAAACACACACTCGCCTTGATCCAGTTTCAGGATTTCATCGATCGTCATCAATGGCATCTTTTGAATTTGCTCATTTCGGCTGGTGCTACGATGAGTCCCGGTGTTGGTCGATTTCGTAAACATTCGGACTTCTTTCTCACCCAGATAGCGTGAGATTAACGTCGCGGTTTCATCCTCGCGAGGATTGAAAAAGACTTTCGTTCCACAAGCTGCAAAGATTGCTTTGGATAGCTCTCGCCCATAAGTATGTTGAATTTGAGCGAAATTTTGATAGCCCAGAATCGGGCAGAAGCCAGAGGAACGGAATTCGTTGATCCATTTTGGCAAGCTATCAAGATGCAAGGTCGGCAATTCGTCTAGGCTTACGACGAGAGGCTCTTTGCGAGGTTGAGCAAAGTTCCGAGCAATAATCAGATGCAGCAGAACAGCCAGTAAAGGAGCGACCACATCTCGCTTTTGAGTGTCTACTTGAAGAAAAAGAATTTGCTTTCCCTTTAAATCTAGAGGAATAGTTGTCTGACCGATAAAACTGGGAATCAATTCCTGGCTAATAAATTTATCAAAGGTGCGTTGAGCCGTTGCAACAATTCCCGCAACCTGCTTCTCAGCATCTTCTGAAACAATCAACTGACTAAAACTCTCGATCGTCCAAATTGGAATTTTTCCAGTTTCTTCTGCTAGCCGAATGCGCTTTGGAAGATTTGGAAGATTGAGTAACTTCTTTGCCATTAGCAGATCAGGATAAGGTGTATGCTTTGCAAGCAGAATCACAGCTTCAACAAGCTTCTGTCCTGCGGTAGCGAAGAAATCATTCTCACTCGTATGACCTCCGCGCCGAATGTTTTTATAAATGACTTCTGCTAATTGTCCTGCCATGAGTGCATCAGAGGCATCTTTGACAAAATCCAACGGATTGCAAACCCCTGTGTATGGGAAACCCGGAGCAAAAATGTGAACTTCATAGCCTTGTGAAGCTGCATAAGCTGCATGAGCTTCAAGCTGACTTCCCTTATAGTCGTAGAGCGCGATCGCAAATCCCTGCCGAATTGCATCTCGAATCACAGGGTCAATAATACTGAAAGTTTTGCCACTATTCGGCGCGCCACAAACTGCGATGCCTTGCTGTGCTTCTGGGATCACAAGTTGACCTACTTTGAAGCTCACAAGATTCGGTTTGCGTTGCCGTTGCTGATGTCGAGCAATTCGCTTTGCAGTTTTTCTCTCTCTAGTTTTAGCGAATCGCCCAGTCGAGATTTTACTGTTTCGACCCTGTGTGAGATTAAGCCCAGCAGTAAGAATGAGCATTCCAAAAAGCATCATCCCCAGCCCTGAATCAATTAGCGATTTCATAATAGGCTGAACAGGCTGCGGCAGAGCGTGAATTACAGTTTGACTATTCATATCGATTTGGTAAGTATTGCGTTTCAACGATTTCGTAAGACTCGTGATTGAAGCAAAGTTTTGAAACTTGAATTTTCTGCTGTACAAGCTGCTGAGCTATGAAACAGGGCAAGCGATCGCGGAGTTCTGGAAGCACTTGCCATAGAGAAATTCTCGGCGGTAGATGTGGATCAAGATAAAGATTGAGAATCTTCTGGTAATGCTCTCCTTTTCGGATGTAACCAACAAACAGGCAATTTGATTGACCACATAGCAGATTTTCGCGAGGGTGTTTTTCAGAATAAGCAACTCGCATATCGAATAGATAAAGGAGATGAGATTGTTGTACCTTCCATCGCTTCATTCGTCGAGTGTCGATCGCTTTTCCAGGTTGAATATTCTCCTGAGCAAGTTGGGTTAATAGTTCAGATGGAACTGAATTCTGTACGAATTGCCATTGCTCTTGACCAGAAGCGTAATGATTGAGAGCGATCGCAATCGTCAGAAAAAGTGACCCTCCGAATAGCAGCAGAACCTTTAGGGAAGGAATGATTCGTGTCATGATCTTCCTCCTCGCTTCTGTAGGCATTTCCCTCGATCGGCTAACGAGCTTTCATAGTTTTGTCGCAATTCTTCTCCGTAAGTTTTGAGCGTCAACCGTCCATTGGCATCGGAAGCTCCACCATCAATCAGCGCACCTGCTCCTCCAAAATGAATCTGTCCAACGCGCTCAATCAAGCGTCCACCTGAAAACCCTTCTGCTTGAGCTTGCTCAATATTGCGAGTCTGGTCTGCTTGAAAAATACTATCTTGAATATCTGGTGGAAAGATACGATCGACTTCAGCTTGGCTTAAAGGCACACCGGAATCAGCTTTGGCAAGAAATGCTGCTCCTCCATCTTGCTGACTGATTCTAGCTCTGACATCTGATCGGTAGCTCATATATTGATAGCGCCCTAAGCCTCGTCCGCAGTTTCCATCGGCATCGCAAACAAATCCCCCGACTGAATCGTAATCTCCTTCGATTCCTGAGAAAGCATCGGCTAGGACGCTAAAGTCAACACCTCCAATGGCTGTTCCACAAAGTTCTGAACTCTCTTTGCGATTCATACCAATTCGAGACTCTTCTGGTAACGCAGAAGCAGGAATTCCCAAATTTCGTGCCTTCTTAATCACCCCTTCAGGAATAGATGCACTGCTTAATGCCCCTCCTTGATCATCGATTAATCCGGTGAAGATAGGCTTCTTTTCGCGATAGCTGAGGAAAGGAACGGGACCTAAAAAGTAAGGTGTACAACCAAGGTCAGGAATTCCGCGCTTGCAAATCCGAAAAAATAGCGCAGTCGAAACAGACCCAGAGGCTTCATCGACATCCCAGATTACTACTTTAAAAGCATCGCCAAAAGGATGTCGTCCAGTAGGTTCTTTCCCTTCATTTGCACCTCCTAAAACCCCGAATCCACCTTTTACAGTCTGATATTTTCCAGAAATCCATTGCTTACCTTGAAGCACTTTGTCCCCAGTTAGCTCTACATGGGCACAATATCTGCTGCAAGCAACCTGAAATCCTAGTTCATGACTGCCGGAAATTGTGCGATCGCGATTATTTTCTTTTGCTCCGTAGACAACATCAACTACTCCAATCATGCCTGTTGTGCTGAGCGGATTTGGCATTTGAGCTAGCGGAACGTCTCCTAGCCCAGGAATACCAGCGATTTTAGAATTCTCCCAATTTTTCAGATTTTGTAATGGTATGTTTTCGAGTCCAGGAATAGATGCGATCGCAAATTGACCGAGTTGATTACCTAAATCGCCCAATTTGAGTTGTCCAATCTGGGGCTGAACTTGTAAAAGCTCTCCCAACGATTTCTTTGACATGATGGGTTGGTCAATCAGGATTTTTAAGGGTGGAATCTGCTCAATCTGAATGTTTCCTAACCCAGGAAGGGCAGTGATTAAATCTGAGATCGTTTGCCACTGGATAGGTTCTAATGCTGATAGCGAGACTCGATCGAGGGTTAAATTGGTCATCCTCGCAATGCTGTAGAGATTGAAGATTTGAGGATAGAGACTAGTTTGTAAATCACCCAACTTGAGATACTGATCTGCTGTTTGTCCTGCTTGCCAGGTGCGAGATAGATCGTATCCGACCTCTTGGCTCATGTTTTCAGTCGCCGAGAAGGTTCCGCTCTCTTGGATGGGAGGCAGTGATTTTAAGGTTGTCTGCGACCAGTCTGGAATTTGAACAGATTGCCCGTTCCATTTCAATAAGCTTGTAGGTAATGAAGTTTCTGCATGTAGCAAAGAAGAAGGGATGATGAATAATGCTACTATTAGCATCAATGACCAAGCGATTATTCTGTAAATCGAAGCTTCAAAGTTTTTCCACATGGCTTTTTCCCATCACGGGACAGCGATTTGACCAAGCTCATTCAATTGCTGGATAAATTGAAGAGAAATTCCTACTTGCTGGGCAGCTTGATTGAGTGGCGTTCCTCGATCGATAAGTCGAAAGAATGCTTGCATTCTCTTCCAAAGAGCATCTCCAGGGTGCAATAACCTTCTCGAAGCAGCTATTTGCAATCCTCGCGAAATTTGCGATCGAGAAGCAGAGAACTGGACATCCACAATGCCTGTGAGCGGTATTCCAGCATTCGGGAATGAGAGTCGAAATTGATAGAGATTTCGATTGGTAACTACAGTTAAAGCTGTCGTTAAACTTGTTGGTAATCCAGGAAAGTTCAAGCGATGGATTCGGCGTAGGTGAATGATCTGTGCCTTGCAAGCGGTTTTTTCACTCCTTGCAAGGCAGTTCGAGTCATCAAAATCGATCGTGACTTGTGAAGGATCATCGAGCCATACTTTGTAGACTATTTCTCCGGTTGAGCGGAAGTTAAGTGTCGTGCCATAACCGGGATACAGCCTCAGCGTTTGAACTGGGTTAGCATTTGCGATCGAGCCAAAACAGAAAAGACTGATTGAAGTTACCCCAGCAGTGAGAAGGATTCGCATAGCTACTTGCTCCAAAGATACTGGTGGTGGAATGCTCAAGTTTGGATCTGCACAGCCTGATTGACAAAAACTCGAACGGGTTGTCCTGCCTTGATGATTCTCGTTACTGGGCGATTCTGGATTTCTTCAACTGCTCGACGATTACGCTCAGACACAGAATTGAGAAGCGAATCACTGCCACCTTTAAGCACATTGGCGATTAGATTGGGACGCGGATTGGTTTGAGTGACGATCGTTGTTCCATTGCCAGCTTGAACTTGTGTGTTGGGCTGTGTGAACTGACCAGATGCTTGCTGCAATGCGCCTAGAATAAATTGCCCTGTATCTAGAGCGGCAATTTCTTTACCTTTATCTTCTAGATCGTTAGCGACCAAAGGCTTTCCATCTTCTGCTCGAATCTGAATTGCATCTGAGGGAAGTTGAATTGATCGTGTTACTCCATCTTGAATCCAGGTTGCAGCGATCGCAGATAACCGCACCTGTCCTGATTGAGAAATGTTGCTCAGTTGTACGGTAAGCCTGGTGTCTTTGGGGAGTACAGTTTTACCTCTATCATCTTGGAGAGGTTGCGATAGTGCTACAGTTGCTTGATGAATGAAATCGCGAGTAGCCTCTGTTTGTGGTTCATCTGAAATAATTGAAGTAACTAAAACGCCTTGAACGTTGCTGCCTACAATTAGTGTCGTAGGCACTTCCACATCTTGATTGAGAACTCGTGCCTCTGCTGCCTGGAGAATTGGTGGATAAGATGAGATTGGCAGGGAGCGGTCACTATTCTTATCGACCAGCAGAACAGGGTCTGATTGCAAGTTATTTCTATCTACAGCAGGATTTACGGTTAAGTGTGATGTTTCGCTTCTTGGTTCTGGAACTGAACTCAAAGTTTGTATAGGTGCTAGAGGTCGTTGGCTCCTCGATGATTCTGGCTGAGCTATTCTCTCAGGAGTGGAACCGTAACTGCCAATCTCTGCCAGTTCTTGCCACCGCTTTGCTGGATTAATTGCCTGAGTATGAGACGACTTCAAAGCAACAGGACGCGTTGGAAGAGCTTCAGAACGAGGCACGGGTGCTGTAACAAGCCTTGGAGGTTCGGATTGGCGAATTGAGATTGTAGAAGGTGGCGCAACCGCTCTTGAAATTGCTACTTTAAGAGGTTTTCCAGATTGCTTAGAAGCGGGTTTTGAATTTGGTCTAGTTTTTGCTGCTTGTTTTTCTAATCTTTGTTGCCCCTCTAACGCTGCGTTAGCTTTCAATCGTGCATTTTCTTGACGTACTATTTCAGTAGTATCTGAAGGAGATTCAGACTTGCTGTCTGGTTGAGTGAACTCAGGAGATCGTGATTTGTTAGAGGAAGGAGTGCTACCCAGAAAGAGCGCTGCAACCGCGAATACAGGCATCAGTAGAATTGTTGCAGCAGTGAATTTAGGGATGGGCTTTGCCCAGATTGGTCGAGGGGATTTAGGAACTGCTGTTGTGTCTGTTGGGGAGACAGATGATGATGATTGTAGGTCGGGGACATCAAGTAGTTTCCTTAGCTCTTGAAGTGTAGGCTTCATCTTTTTTCCTCACGTTCTAGCGGTCGAATTTCTTCAATCTGAATTCCTCGCTCTAGTAGGCTGTAAACGATGCGTTGGTAATCGTTTACGGTTTGAGGGAGAGGATTCTGAGGAGGTGGAATTGCACGGACAAAAAAGATGCGATTAAACGGGATCGAGCGTCCTGCTGGAGTCGCATCATCAAAGACAATGCGGGTTGCAATCATCTTCAATTTCCATCGCCCTTGACCAGCGATCTCTGGAACTGAGAAGTTTTGTGGCACAAGAACTGCCGCAGACTGCCCTGCGAAAACTGACTGTGGCACAATATCTGTCGCAAGCTGCTGGAGGAAAATATCGCGAAAATCAGGTGCGAGCAGGAAGGAGGCTTCCCAAGATGAGGTTGGAATTCGATCACGCTTGCTATTAATTGGTTTACCTTCATCGATCGTTGTATTTGCCGCGCCTGGAGGCTTACCCCATGTCAGCGTCATTACTGCCCAATCTGAGATGGTACGCCGAATGACTTCCGGTTCCCGATAAAGAACTGTTTCAGGACGCACTGTGAAAGCTTTGCCATCAACCTGCTGAACAAGAGTCGGCGGTTTCTGATTGGCGAGTTTAGAAAATGAAACAGCTAACCAAATGGTTGCGCTGGATAAAATAATCAGCGCGATCGCAAGTCCAGCGACCGAGATTGGTAAAATGTCGCTCGAATTCAGTCTCCAGCGCGGACGTTTTAGATTGCGAATTTGCATAGCTTCCTTGAATTACTTAATCGGCAGCGTAGAAGTCCCCACTGAGATAATGCGCGTAATGCCTCCAGAGATGCCTCGGAAAACTGCCATTCCACCACCACTCGCGATCGCGAGAGCCAAAATCGGAGCCAAAATACTAATCACTAAGAGAAAACCAATCTCGGAGGAAGTTTGTGCTTGAGCAGCAACAACGACAGTCGCGGCAAGTCCGACGATCACGTTATAGGAAAACTTCGCAAGTCCCAAGCTGAAAAAACCAATGAGCCAAGCCCAAATTGGACGAGTACCAATCGGTAAAATTGAACCTGAAACTGCAAGCGGCCCGATCAATCCAGTTAGCAACATCGCAAGTTCAATCGTATTGGCGAATGCCCATTGAAAACCCTTAAGAATTTGCTGCGCTGCTGCTTGTCCAGCCGTTGCAATCAAATTCTCTCTCACTAAGTTCGTGATGAAGCTGAGTTTGTCGATCGCATTTCCTTTTGCTGCGTTTTGTGCAACTTGTTGACTAACTGCGCTGACTCGTTGGCTCAGCCGTTGAACTCCAGCCGTGAGCCATCCTTTTGATTTATATTCTTGTTCAATCAATGCTTCAGCACGTTTTCCGGCTTCGATAAAACAATCAATTTGAGCTTGTCCTTCCTTTGCCTCGCAATCTGCATATTGCTGTTGGATCAGTGTCTTTGCCTGTTGTGAAACAATTACGTCATTCAGTGCATCTCTCATGGAGACTTCTCCAATTTGAACTTGCAGCACGATTCGGGTTTGGTCATTCATCAGATTTCGGATACCTAATGTTATTGACCCCAGCATTTTGCCATTGTTAAAAAGCAGCACGAAAACGACCAGTACCCATAGAACATGGGGCAAAGCAGGAAAGATTCCACGATCAATTGCATCTTTAACCCAACCGATCGCAAAGAAAAGAAAAGCGCCCACAACAATCACAGCCGCAAACTTGTTAATCCCGTCGTACAGTCCGTTTGTACCGTTGAAAATGTCTATCCAACGTTTATCCCAGGCTTTTTGAACATCTCCTACTTGCTGAATGCTATCTTCAATGATGGCGCGACCACCCGTAACTTGAGCAAAAAGCGGAATGAGCATTGCTATTTGTCCTGTGTGTCGTAAAGTCCTGGAATGTAGATTTCAGCATTTGTCGCGCTACTCAGTTCAATCTGACGTGCCACTCGTTCACGCCGATTCGATTCGTCAATTCCCTCACTTGTGTTTGCTGCGAGTTGAGCAACGGTTCCCTGAAGCTGTTGTAATTTGAGTAGGGCAACTTGATTATCTGCGGTGAGTCGGGATTGATTCGTGGCGATTCCAGCTAACGAGGCAATAGCTTTTGCATTGCTTTTCATCACATCCTGAGTCGATGTCAGCGATTGAGCATCCTGTGCAAGTCGTTGTGTAACTTGTAAGCCTTGCTGATTGTTTTGTATGAGTTCGTTCGTCTGCTGACCTTGTTGCTCAAGCCGTTTTCGTCCGGTTTCACCTAAAACGGGGGCTGCGATCGAGCGACTGAGTTCCTGGTCATAGAGATTTGCAGCATCCCGCTTTTGCACGATCGAGTTCGTTGCAAGTACGCCAGAAGGAATTGTGATGTCTGTCGTTCGGATGCGATAAGGATCAATTGCTTGGTTGTCAGCACTTCTAGGGATTTCTTCCCACACCTGCCCTAGTCCATTCTTGAGAATGGTGTTGAGAATTTCATCTCCCTGTTTAAGCTGTGCCTGAATCTGATCGAGCGGATTTTTCAGGCGATCTAGCACCCATTGCTGCCATGTATCACCAATTCCACCAGGGAGAAGCGAAGCAGAAGCGGTTCCGGTGCTGAGCAAAGTGGTCAGTGCTACTGTAGATAGCAAAAGAATTTTCCGGTTCATTTCATCCTCCGTAGATAAGGAATGACTGATACTTTGGTATTTTCCGCACTCTTAATCGGCATTGGGAAAATGGTGTCCATCGATTTTCCTGCTTTCAGAGTTTCGACATATCGTTTAGCAAATGCAGCGTACCCCTCAAATTTGCTGTGATAGTGCTTTAAAACTCGTTGTCTTGCTTTCTGCTCTTTGGGGTTATTTGCAACGGCTGCAAGAAGTTCAGGAGAGGGATAGTGGCTGCATTCAACAAATCGCCCATTTGCTTTTAAGAGCCAGTGGGAGCATAGCCGAATGGGATCAGTCCGAAAGGATTCATGAGTGTTGGGAAGTAACAACGCTGGATCGATTCCCAAAAAAGACTGATAGGACGGCAGAGCACTGGGCTGAATAGCCCCAATGATTTGGGTATTTAGGTTTTGTAGAATTTGAGAACCTACAATCGATTGCGCGATCGTATCTGGGTCTTGTCCAATAATCAGTGGACGAATTCCTGATTTTGCTCCGTTTGCACAAACTTGCCCAATGATTTGAGCAATACCATTGTATTTGAACAGAATGGGGCTTTCGTCGATCGCTAAAAGTGAGTCAGTCACTTCCAAGGCTTTCCGAAATGCGAGAGACTGTGCTGATAGTGCGAGGACTGCGGCTTCGATATTATCTCCCACATTTCTGAGCGCAAAGACCGTAAACTTGGCATCTGTGCGAATGGTGGAAGGTTGAGAGATTGCTTTCCCAACGCGACTTGTGAGCCAGCCTTGTAGTTCGAGAATGATCGTTGCGATCGCTTCCGAAGCAGAGGCAGATTCAACACCCAAATCGAAGGCGCGGATGAATTTTACGAAATCAACCAAAGTCGGCATTTCAAACCAGGTATCACTACTGAAACCAGATTCAAAAGCGCGATCGTACCTTTGACGAATTTGAGGTTGCTCAAAAAAAGCTGCTAATGCTTGCCATAGAATCGTATGAACTTGCTTGCCCAATCGTCCCTCAGTTTCGGTTCCCATTACCATCGTGTCGAGGGCTTTGACAAGAAATTCTGTGTAATCCTCTAAGCGCTCTTTCTGAAAGGATGCAGGGAGATGACGAACATCAGGAATCTGGAATAGATTGTTACACTCAGAGCCAATATCGAAATACGCACCGTCTTCGCCGAAAAATTTCACCAAATCCGTGTAAGTGGTCGTGCCATCTGGTTTTGGATAATCAAGTGAGATGACATTCATTTCATTCGCGATCGCCCAAGCAAAAATCTCAGCCGCCAACACTGATTTTCCGCTTCTGGTTTCACCCGCGATCAAAATGCCACGATGGTGATGAACAAAATCGAGGTAGAGCGGCATTTTTCCCGAGCGCGTAATGAATTCAATTCCTCTAAAGTCTACTGCCTGAGTACAAGTGATCGGCATGAGTCCAGGTGCCTCATTTGTGAAATACAGCTGCTTGCGCCCGTCACGCAGAAGTAAATCATTGATAATCGGTAGCGACTTCAGCCACAATGACCAAGCAATTTCAGTTTCTCGAACGAACTCGCCTTGCGGGAAGGAGTGAGCTAGTTTTTGACAGGCTTCAGATAATGATTTTGGGTGATCTCGATGAATAAAAATGACGACAGAAACCCAAATGGGTAAAGCACCTTCGACCATTTTCTCTTGTGCTTCTACACCTGTTTTCGCCCGAACTTGAGACGCAACATCGACATCTTTGAAAACGGTGGCGCGGTGCATTGCGGTATAGCTCTGCCGAGTTAGGCGTTGTAGCGTCATTCGCGTGAGAGTTCGGTCTGCTGCGGACAATTCACAAACGCATCCACAATCTGAAAATTGTGACAGAACTCGCCAGAGGTAATACAACTGATGGCTGGGTGAAGCAAATCCAGATGGTTTAGATTCAAGTGCGATCGCACCGACATATTTTCCTTTCACTTTGACCCATTCTCGATCCGCTTGCGGGTGTGTTGGTTGCCCATACTCTCCCCGAATCAACACACTCACTGCGTGTTGAGGTTCTTGAATGTCTTCACTCAGCGCAAAATTGCCAGCAGTTTCCTGAAGCTTTAAAAATTGGGGGATAGGAGGAACTTCTGAGGTATTAAACTGCTCCCAAAGATACTGCCAAAGCTCAGAATCCGACATTGGAATTGCTTGCAGTCCCATGCGGGTATTGACTTGCTGTTCCCAATGTAGGAATCCGTCAGTGAATGCTTGAGTTAAGAGCTGAATGTAGTAGGCGCGATCGTTGTCTTCTTTCAGTCCTTTGAGTTCATCGTAGTGATGAAGCAACCAAGCAAGAAGCTTCTCAAGCCGATCCTTGCTCTGCTCTCCGGGTTCTAGCATGTAAGTCGCAAACAGAAGAAGCTGCTTGGGTTGATGGTCTGCTCGTTCAGTTAAACGGTGCGTGTGAGATTGCTGAGCAAGAAGTAGAAATTGGCTTTCGATGCAGGGAGTACGATCGATTAAATCAGCGAGTTCTGATTGACGGGATTGATCATTCGCAAATGATCTCCAATGAATTCGCAAACGGTCTTGCGGACGAAACCCTTGCAAACCATTCTCTAATTGTTTCAAGGCTCCCTCGATCTGCTCATTGGTCAGTAAAGTATGAACGCCAGGAGTACGAAAGCCAAAGACGAGTGAGAAGGTTTGTCGATCGTGTAAAAGATAAGCACCGACTGTACGACCTTGCAGAGAAAGCTGGCAGAGGCACTCCAGATGAGATTCATCTTCAAACGGCTGAAAGGTAAAGCGTTTAGTCCCAATGTGATGTTTCGTTGTGGTCATGCGGTTCCTCCCGTAAACAAGGGTGATAGGGTAGATGCCCTCGATGCCAATCCGGAACAGATTTGAACTTATGAGTAAACTTCCAAGTTTTTTGTCCAACCACAACCCACCAACTGGTGATTCCCCAAAGACTCGAAAGTAGAAACCAGCCAAAAGCTAAGCGTAAGATCAAGACAAAGACGATGTAGAAGCTAACTAAAATGCCAGCAGAAGGTGCAAGAAGGTGTGCTGGAATAAGTCCAAGGCTAGGCTGTCGCCCTAAACTTTGATTGATAGGACGAAATAGAGTGGAACGCTCCCTCATGGCTCTGATTTACCGAGGAGAAGCCGTAGGAGTTGCTCCTGTGCCGCCACCGAAGAACAGTGAACTTAATCCTTCGACAACGACGACCGCTGCAATGACGATAAAAGCATTCTGCATCAGAGGTTGCCATTGCTCGCCACGTTGGGCTTGGTAAACCGCAAATAGGATGAATCCGACTGCTGAAACCCAGACGACAACCCGAAGTAAGCCAAACATGAATGGAATGATATTGTTGCCGAGATATTGTCCGAAAATGCTAGTCGTTTGTTGCTCAGCTTGATTAAACAGTTGGGCATGAACTGGATTACTGTGAAATGCGATCGCGAAAAACACAAGTGTACCGAGCAAAACTCCGAATGCTGTAAAACTCGGAAGTCGTTTGATCTGTAAACAACGAACGCTTCTTCGCTGTTGCGGAGTATTCGACATAAACAATTCCTCTTTACAGTAGAGCAGGGTGATTTTTCAATCTCCTGAAGTAGTAAAATTGCGTGATCAATGTCTTTAAATCAGGCGCATTAGATTTATGACTATCCAGCATAGCGGTGGGTCTGATGATATCCGTACTTACTTTAATGTCTTCTTTATGTTTAGGAGTGGCTATTCCTCATTGTTGTTAGCATTTGCTTAGATGTTGCTGTTAATGAGGAAGAATGAGGACTACCTAAAATTAGGGATAGTGGTAGGTATTCTTGTTGAGTTCTCAAAACTCTGGCTTTGTCTTTAATATCGCGGAGAAAGTCTTCTATTTCATCAACTTGAGCTTCTGAGTATCTTTTGTCAGTGCCACATAGTATTCAGATTTTAGTCCCGTTGCCGGGATTAGAGGGTTTGAGCGCCATCAAATCTGATCAACAAGGTCGCACAGATGGGGGTTTCAGTCCCGTTGCCGGGATTAGAGGGTTTGAGCGGCTTCGTCGAAACTCAATCTCGAAGTCAGTAAAGGTTTCAGTCCCGTTGCCGGGATTAGAGGGTTTGAGCGCGGAGCTTTAGCGATCGCTAACGTGGTAGCGTCTTGGTTTCAGTCCCGTTGCCGGGATTAGAGGGTTTGAGCGACAGTCTCCTTCTCCAGATCAACTTCAGGCTGAAATGTTTCAGTCCCGTTGCCGGGATTAGAGGGTTTGAGCGTTTATCCCCAGTCCTGCAAAGCAGATCGCATGAGCGTTTCAGTCCCGTTGCCGGGATTAGAGGGTTTGAGCGTCAAACGATTGAAGAGAGCGATCGCTGTTTTAATTGGTTTCAGTCCCGTTGCCGGGATTAGAGGGTTTGAGCGAGGCGATCGCTCTCCAACGCTTTGCCAAATTCAGTAGTTTCAGTCCCGTTGCCGGGATTAGAGGGTTTGAGCGTCGTGTATTTTGTTCGAGATCCTTCTGGCGCGGACGGGTTTCAGTCCCGTTGCCGGGATTAGAGGGTTTGAGCGTTGAAGCAACTTTAGATCGCCCGTCTTAAAACTCTTGTTTCAGTCCCGTTGCCGGGATTAGAGGGTTTGAGCGAGCCCAGGAATCCCTGTCCAGAATGAGGACTAGAGTTTCAGTCCCGTTGCCGGGATTAGAGGGTTTGAGCGCTCCTGGAACTAATCCAAATAATGCACTTCAGCAGTTTCAGTCCCGTTGCCGGGATTAGAGGGTTTGAGCGTTTAAAGCGGCTTTTGTTTTTTTTGTTTTAATCTCAATTGTTTCAGTCCCGTTGCCGGGATTAGAGGGTTTGAGCGTGGTGTCAGGGGCGATAAACGTAGCGATCGCTGGAGTTTCAGTCCCGTTGCCGGGATTAGAGGGTTTGAGCGCAGGCGCTTCAGTAATGGGGCGTTTGGGTTTGTCGATGTTTCAGTCCCGTTGCCGGGATTAGAGGGTTTGAGCGTGTGCCGTTGTGTAATCCCCTGATTGAGCGATTACATGTTTCAGTCCCGTTGCCGGGATTAGAGGGTTTGAGCGAGCGCCTTGTTTCTTGGCGGTCGGTAGTTTGTGGTGGTTTCAGTCCCGTTGCCGGGATTAGAGGGTTTGAGCGTTGTCTCGAATTTGCCAGAGCACGATCGCTACCTTGGTTTCAGTCCCGTTGCCGGGATTAGAGGGGTTGAGCGGCGAGCAGGGCATTCGCTTGCTTCAGGCTTGCATTTTCGATTTTGTTTCAGTCCCGTTGCCGGGATTAGAGGGTTTGAGCGGTACAGAATGCAAGTGTAGATATCGCGCCGAAAATAGTGTTTCAGTCCCGTTGCCGGGATTAGAGGGTTTGAGCGCAAACTGACGGCCCGAACCGTCCACAAACGAGATTGGTTTCAGTCCCGTTGCCGGGATTAGAGGGTTTGAGCGCCCCCCGATCACCTCTCGCAACCCGACATAGCACCCTGTTTCAGTCCCGTTGCCGGGATTAGAGGGTTTGAGCGCAAGAGCCGCCGCGCAGAAATCCGCCCCCTCAGAGTTTCAGTCCCGTTGCCGGGATTAGAGGGTTTGAGCGACAGCCCACCCCCCTCCCCCCGATCACCTCTCGCGTTTCAGTCCCGTTGCCGGGATTAGAGGGTTTGAGCGTTGGGATTGCTGGTCAAATTGGTTCGGGTAAGAGCTTGTTTCAGTCCCGTTGCCGGGATTAGAGGGTTTGAGCGGCTGTAGTCAATGTTTTTCTCTGTCATCAATTTGCGGTTTCAGTCCCGTTGCCGGGATTAGAGGGTTTGAGCGGTCACAGTCACCCCGGCCGGATATGACGTTGTGGAAGTTTCAGTCCCGTTGCCGGGATTAGAGGGTTTGAGCGCAAAATTGGGACAATGCCCTGGACAGTTATATCGCTAGTTTCAGTCCCGTTGCCGGGATTAGAGGGTTTGAGCGTCTTTGAAACGTAGCGCATAAAGAATCTTCTTAATAGTTTCAGTCCCGTTGCCGGGATTAGAGGGTTTGAGCGCTACATGTGAAGCTTGTATTAGAGCAGGACTTTCTCGTTTCAGTCCCGTTGCCGGGATTAGAGGGTTTGAGCGCGTCACGATCACCCCTGCTGGATTTGATGTCGTTGAAGTTTCAGTCCCGTTGCCGGGATTAGAGGGTTTGAGCGCAAAGCCCCCCTTGGAAACAAGGGGGGCAAGTCTTGTTTCAGTCCCGTTGCCGGGATTAGAGGGTTTGAGCGTCGACGAACAATGACGCGCCGTTCACCGCAACCTTGTTTCAGTCCCGTTGCCGGGATTAGAGGGTTTGAGCGTCAACTGGAACCTATACGGTGTTGATATTGTAGCTAAGTTTCAGTCCCGTTGCCGGGATTAGAGGGTTTGAGCGCCTAGTCTTTCTCCTTCAAGTCCAAAGTGAGCGATGTTTCAGTCCCGTTGCCGGGATTAGAGGGTTTGAGCGTTCGGCACGATCGCGGCTTTGAATTTAAGTGGCAAGTTTCAGTCCCGTTGCCGGGATTAGAGGGTTTGAGCGCAGCACCGGGAGCGCAGTTCGTACCTGCCCCTCTTGACGTGTTTCAGTCCCGTTGCCGGGATTAGAGGGTTTGAGCGCAGGCTCAGTGCCCGTCGAATCGTCGAACGTCGCGGCAAAGGTTTCAGTCCCGTTGCCGGGATTAGAGGGTTTGAGCGGCAACGGGCGGAATCGGAGATCGTCGAAATGGTGGGTTTCAGTCCCGTTGCCGGGATTAGAGGGTTTGAGCGCAAATCCTGCGCTAGTTGCTGCCCCTGCCGCATGTGCGTTTCAGTCCCGTTGCCGGGATTAGAGGGTTTGAGCGTCTCGGAATCTTCTGCGCGGTTGGCTCACTGACTCCAGTTTCAGTCCCGTTGCCGGGATTAGAGGGTTTGAGCGTTAAGGCAATTCAGCGTCAAAGCGCCATTCAGAAGTTTCAGTCCCGTTGCCGGGATTAGAGGGTTTGAGCGGCAATGAGAACTTGAGCGTTTACGAATTCCATAGACTGTTTCAGTCCCGTTGCCGGGATTAGAGGGTTTGAGCGCTACCCGACCCCAACGACGGCTACCGCTGCGATGTGTTTCAGTCCCGTTGCCGGGATTAGAGGGTTTGAGCGCTACTGGTTCCTTGAGCGAGAGTATCCAGTGTCCGAAGTTTCAGTCCCGTTGCCGGGATTAGAGGGTTTGAGCGCCACGATCGCTGAACTTGAACTTCAAAAGCTTCAAGTTTCAGTCCCGTTGCCGGGATTAGAGGGTTTGAGCGTTGCTGGACATCTCCCGCATTTGCAGCTATCCCTGCTGGTTTCAGTCCCGTTGCCGGGATTAGAGGGTTTGAGCGAATTTTAGACATTCGAGTCGAACGATTGCAGGCAATGTTTCAGTCCCGTTGCCGGGATTAGAGGGTTTGAGCGCTGTCAACTGGATTAGCAATAGTGTCAAATGGATGTTTCAGTCCCGTTGCCGGGATTAGAGGGTTTGAGCGCTTTTCAGACGTAGGGATAAGGAGACTTAGAGATGAGTTTCAGTCCCGTTGCCGGGATTAGAGGGTTTGAGCGCTTCGGCTACTGCTTCTTCAAAGAAGTAGCTGAAGTTTCAGTCCCGTTGCCGGGATTAGAGGGTTTGAGCGCGTTCCTTGACCAACCTCAATCGCCAAGCCATCAAGTTTCAGTCCCGTTGCCGGGATTAGAGGGTTTGAGCGAAATAATAGAGTGTCCGATTCGAGTATTTTGGATAGTTTCAGTCCCGTTGCCGGGATTAGAGGGTTTGAGCGTGTGCATATTTCTGATTTGTGATTTGTCCCAATTCTGTTTCAGTCCCGTTGCCGGGATTAGAGGGTTTGAGCGTATGCCTGTGGAATTTGGGGATGAGTCGAGTAGTTTGTTTCAGTCCCGTTGCCGGGATTAGAGGGTTTGAGCGGCAGACTCTCCAGCTTCATAGGCAGCTAAGAGAAGTTTCAGTCCCGTTGCCGGGATTAGAGGGTTTGAGCGGTAAGGAGTAGTGCCGATGACCTGACCGGACGAGTTAAGGTTTCAGTCCCGTTGCCGGGATTAGAGGGTTTGAGCGTTGTCGTAAGCGCTGTCGATCAAGCCATAAATACAGGTTTCAGTCCCGTTGCCGGGATTAGAGGGTTTGAGCGGATCGAGTTGGCAACGGCGATCGCTCCAAATTCACGGTTTCAGTCCCGTTGCCGGGATTAGAGGGTTTGAGCGAGTTTGAGGAAATCGCGTTTGCGTCGTCCTGTCATAGTTTCAGTCCCGTTGCCGGGATTAGAGGGTTTGAGCGGTTTTAGTAGGATTGGGAGTTGGGACGGGGTTAGGGTTTCAGTCCCGTTGCCGGGATTAGAGGGTTTGAGCGCGCCTCAGTGAGGTTTTTCGCTCCGACTGCGACAAGTTTCAGTCCCGTTGCCGGGATTAGAGGGTTTGAGCGTCCGCCATCTGAAACCCTTACTGAACAAGGGCTGTAGAACCGATTTTGGCAAAGGTCATCTGAAACATTGATCCCAGCCTTTATTCTACAATGATGGCGAATCGCTAAATCGTTAAAACTATTGACTTGTCTTGGTTCTAGCGATTTGGCGAACCTCCCAGAGTTTTCGACCCCGCTTCGGTTTGCCAAAACTTGCTGCCATTATAGAACGATCGCCGAAACTTGGCGCGGTTTCTCCGACCCATAAGCTAGCGTTCTTTTCACCGCCCCTGCATCCAACACATAAATCCGCACCGCATCCTCCTCCGACTTGATCAACCGCTCAATCTGAACCTGAAGCTTCGCAAACTGCACCGCCGTCAAAAAACACTCAAACACGCTGTACTGCGTCCAAGTCCCATACCCCGACAACAACTTATGCAACCGAGTCCGTCGCTTATTCGCCGCCTTACTATCCGGCAAATCATAAATGATCAAATAAAACAGCGTCGTCATCTACCGCACCGCTAACGGCTTGTAAGGCACATCCTCCTGCAAATGCCGTGCCAACCATCTTGCCTGAAGCTCGATCGCTTTCCGATAACTACAGCGATACTCAAACACCGGATGCGTAAACTCATCACTCAACTTCCGCTCAAACCCCTGCAAAAAAGCTTTTCTGCCCGAATCTGACAAGCGATATGCCCCTAAACTTTCCGCAAAATCTTTCTGCTGAATCTCCCGATTATTAAGCACTGTCAAAACCACATTATCCGCAATCAAAGCGCGAAATTCCTCCATCAAATCCAGCACCAAAGCAGGCTGTCCCCGCGTCACCTCATGCAAATAGCCAATATACGGATCAAGCCCTGCCAAATGTACCGCTGCTGTCACCTGCGATCGCAACAATCCATAAGCAAAACTCAGCAACGCATTCACCGGATCAGTCGGCGGACGACGATTTCGCCCTGAAAACTGCCAATTCCCTTTCAACATCTGCGACCAATACCCAAAATACTCCCGCGCCGCCAACCCTTCCATTCCGCGCACTTGATCGATCGTCTTTTGAGCAGCCACACTCGCTTTTCGCTGCTTTAACGGATGCTCTTTCACTCCATGCCGATACAAGACCGTCGCTTGATTGTGGATTTTAGTCGTGACGATCGCTTTCACCAATTCCAACTTCTGCGCCTGATCCTCATACCGCCGATACTGCGCCAATCGAAGTTGCCCATTGCGCGAGTAAGCAGGCAACGCCGATCCCAAGTGCTTGCCAAATCCAGACAGATAATGCACAGGCATTCCTAGTTCTAGCGCATACATCAAAGCATCGCCCGTCACTTGCGGATTGCCCATCAATACAACCTGCTCTACCGTCTGAGCCGGAATGGTTTGCTTCTTCCAAGACCCATCCGCTTGCTTCAATTTGACAATAAATGCCTCATACGACTTGTTCAAAATCGCATCCGGCTGAGTCACATACAGAACTGACATGCTAACTCCTTAATTGTTTGACTTCCATCGGTAAACAAATGCTCTGTAAACTGCACGCCTGACACTTGGTTTTATGGTCGATCGGCGGTGGCATCGGACGAGTTTCAGCCATCTGAGCTGCCCGAATTGCATCTTCTGTCATCTGTCGTAACTGAGGTGAGAACTCCACCCGTTGCCGCCTTCGATTCGCATGATAAAAAATCTCACCATACGCGATCGTCTTTCCCGTCCGCTCTTCCAGACACAGTGCTGCTGCACAGAGTTGAAAGTGATCGCTCAAGTGCCGACCCATTTTTCCCTTCTTGTACTCCAAGGGAATGAGTTGTCGATCGCGCTCCTCTACTGCATCGATCACACCCGAAACTTGCAATCGATCCGACCAAACCCATTGCTGTTGGTAAACAATAGTATCGCCCTCCTGTATCACTCCCGCCTCATTGATATTGCGATGCAGATGAGTGCCGAGAACAATATGCTCATTCTCAACCATTTCCCCCAGCACATACTCAAAGTAAAATCGCCGCGAACAGTACTCCCAAGCATTCAAATACGAGAGAGGCAAATAATTTTCAGGGTTCATCACTTACTTTCGCCTTACCATTCCCATTCCCATCGGTGTCTTTCGTCCCACTCCGGCATACATCGCAAAATCCGCCAAGGTATTAATCTGCCGAATGGTCTCCACATCCACTTCGCCTAAAATTGCAAATGTTACCTCACCCACACAGCCAATCAACTTACTCCGACTGTCCATCACGATCTCAGTCCGAATGTCAAAGTAACTGGGAAAAAGTGGCTCAATCACTGCTTCAGAAAATGGAATCCCACTGTACTGATTCCATCGTCGCAATAGACTCTGAAAAACCAACTCTTTCGTCGGTAAAGCACTATCGTACCGAGTCTGACGAAAGGTGGTTGGAGTACAGAACTGAAGTTTAATTTGTCGATCTCGATCTGAGGCTTGCTCGTACAGTTGAGCATACGAACTAAATCCTGCCCAAGGCTGCTTCGGCTGCGCCGTTCCTAAAATGCTAGTAACTGTAAGCTCTGCGGCTCCTAAATGCCAAGACTGCTTCGGACTGAGATTCAGCCACAACTGTGCTAACTGACTAAACAAAGAATCATCTAACAGAGAAATGCGCCACCAGCAGGGAACTGCGATCGCTCTTTCATGCTGATATTGCAGCAGCGAATGATGCGATCTTGTTTGTAAAGCACTGAGCGTAAAGGACTTCTCAGAAGTTTGTTTGTGCAAGGTTTCGCTGAGCGTTGGATTTTGCGATCGTACCAAATCCAAAAACAGTGCATGAAGATGTCGCCCACTCAAATGACTCGCTGGAATTGGCGATTGAGGTTGTAAATTCAGAACTAAACTATGCGGCATGGCTTACCCAAAGTGATAGTGCATCTGAGCCGGAATCTTCAAAGAAGAATTCTCAAACGTGTAGAATTCTCCACGCATTCGGACATTGCGAATCAAGCTGACAGGAGGCATATTCACAGTGTCATAACTCAAGACTTGGTTAGTAAACATCACATCTAACGGATTGAGAAGATAAGGAATCGTGAACTCTGCCGATTGATGATGCTTCGGGTTTGTCAGAATTTCGGCCGTCAGTTCTGTTTTACTTGCCCATTTACCCAAGCGAATCCATCTAGGCAGTTTGAGCGCTCGCTCTGAGATGATGAAAAACTCAAATCGGCTTTCTGGTGCAATCTCCTTTGTCCTGCCAAAACTTGGGATATTGCGCTCTGTCGGTTGCATCTCTACATGATAGCGATTGTCCGCATACTTCCAAGTACTCAAGATCGTCGTGTGAGACATGGCTCTTGCAGGAGTCACATAGATTGCTTGAGTATTGAGTGGAGTAAGATGCTCTTTATATTTCGGCACTTGTTCAGGGCAAAAATAACTGTAAGCGTCTTTCTCAGCGACGACAGTCCTATGCTGCACGCTATCTACTAAACCTAGAGCATACGCAAGCGCGTAGTTATGCAGCACGGGTTCTGTCTCGTAGAGTCGCCCGATCTCACGGGTTGCAAAATATAGACTGTCATGAAGTTCTAGCGTGCATCGGTAGAAAGTAGGCATTGGAAATTACTTTGCTTTTGCAGTGGATTTCTTGCTGATGTGTTTCTGTGCATAGGCTTTTGCTTCGGCATCAGCTTGTTGCAAAAGCGATCGCATTCCTGATTCTTGACCTGTAAGCTGTTTAACTTCTGTCAGTAATGCCTCAAAGTCAGAGCCGATTAAGTCAGTATGCACAATGAATTCCTCTGACATCAGAGTTTGAATGGTCGCGACCGCAGTTTCTAGTACTTCATCTTCATTCAATGGATCAGTCGAGTTCAACGTGTTTTTTGCTTGCATCTGATCATAGATTGCTTGCGTCCAACGCAGATTACTCGTGATTTCTCCATCTGCAAACACGACTCCAATCAGTTCGTTTCTAAGCCGCCCAGTTCGAGTGGTTTGTGCGCCATAGTGACGAGTTCTTAGAATGTTGTTAAACACATAGAGGAAACTTGCTTCAGTTGGATCTTTCAGTGTCACAATACTTGGAAAGAAGACTTGAGGGCGAATATGGTCTTGCTGATTAATCCGGCTTGTTACTTCTCCAGGTTTTGAGCCTGCTTCGCCTTTTGATGCCATTGTGCCATTCTCAAAAGGAGCATTCAATGTGAAAGTTTCATGCGAGCCATCGAATGCAGTGATTGAGAAAGCAGTATCGACAACGACTTTCGATTTCTCTGAACCAGAATCACCGATCGCAAATCCGTAAATAATACAATCTGGATTGTCCATCGCGAATTTGACATTGTACTCGCAGTCTTCTGCGGTCATCAAGCCATAGCTTCGCAGCAGTTCGCGCCCGACTAAGCGTTCCGGTGTAGATTGCTTGCGCTTAAATATCGTCAAGCGACTGATCGGTGTTGCATCTGCGATTCCCGATCGTACTCGCGCTTTGTTCAGTTCTCCATCCGTTTGGAACAATGGATAAGATTCGGTCACTCGAATGGTTAGGAAATGTGCGTACTTTCCCATCGGTTTATAGGGGATTTCAGCATGGAAGAATTTAGAATCAATTGTCTTCAGTAGTGACATTTTTTTCTCCTGTTAGTTCTCAATAACTGCATCTTCGTCTTCTGAGGCTTCGCCTTTCGCTTTCAGTTCGCGATTTTCTTTATCTTGCTCTAAGCGATAGAGAAACTCGCAAGTGTCTCGAAGCAGGTTCAGTTGTCGTCCTGCGAGTCGAGCGCGATCGCTGGCAAAAGCTTTCTGAAAAACATCAACGACAAAGTATCGAGCAAAATCAAGAATGGCTTGTCGTTCTTCTTCTCGATCGAAGATTTGATTAAAACCTTCAGCGCGTGAAGCTCTAACACGATCCATTAACTTAAAGACTTCTGATGCAACAACAGCGATTAAAGTTTCATCATCAAAGACAATTGAATCGGCTTTGAGAAGGACTTCTGCTGCTACATCGATCGGCTTTAGAACGGCATTTGCTTTGGGATTATAGCGTCTGTTTGCTCGATAGAATTTTCGATACAAATCAGTTAGCTTTTGAGGATGATTCATGGGCGATTTTTCTGGTGAAATTAGCTTTAGTTGATCGACTGTTGGATCAAATTCGACATAAGGATCAAAGCAAGGATAGAAATGGTGAGCATAGAGACGAATTTTCTCGATTCGGGCAGTGTCGTTTTTCTGTTTGCGTATCCATCGGTTGAGATAGTTAAAAACATAAAGGGGACTCGTTTCAAAATCTTTGGCAAGCTCCGTCAATTTTCCCCAGTCCGCATCATAGCCGCCCTTGCCTTGTTTGGCGTTGACTTCTAGGTGAATTGCATAAGCTGCCGTCAGAACATTTAGAGGGGCGGGATAGCAAGTTCCATCTGCATCGTTCCAGCCTTCTAGAATCGCATCCAACCGAAAGCGATCGCGCTTGACTAAAACCCGAATGGCTTGCGGCGCACTATCTAAAAAGACGCTTTCTTCAAACTCTGCACCATCTGTAAAAGGCGGGATCGGTGATTCAGAAACTACGGTTTTGACATCTAAAATCATTGGAAATGCAAAGCCTAACCAGGCAGGCATTACCCAAGATTCTGTGTCATTGGGGTCTTTCCCAGGAGGCAAAGCCATGAAGTAGAAGGTTAAAGGTTGATCTTCGGGGTAAGACAGCTTGAAGACCCGATTCTCCTTCTCTTCATCCATTAGAAACGTATCGATTGATTGATAGCGTTCTCGCCCAAAGTCAGCTTCTAGAGACTTAGAAATGAAATGATTTCGCAAGGTCGTATCGAAGCGCGTTTGAGCAATGCTGGTATATGCTTTTTGCAAAAAACGATTGGTTTCCGGTGTGAAGTAATAAGTGGGATAGAAATAAAGATAGCGGTATTTTCCATCCTCAAATCGTTTTCCGACAGCTTGGGTTTGATTCATCAAGATTTGTCGCAGCATAATTTCTAAGCTAGCAATGCTAGAAATATTTCGCTTTGCGTTTCCTCCTCCTAGCATTTGCTTGTTGGTATAAACCTGTGGTGTGAATAAAACGGATGACTCCATCTGTTCAGTCACCGTGTAGGCAGAATGAGAGATCGAGCAGATCAACTGCTTTCCGCGTCCAACTTTTTTGGCTGCATTGTAGTTCGCTAACTCTTTGAGAAATTGATCAGCTTTCAGAGTGGGTGGAGTCGATTGAGGAAGCATCACTACTGATTGAATCCACGATCGCAGATCTTCCCAGCCATCTTGTAGTTGATATTGACTAACAATTGGTTCAATCTGATCAGCAATGCAGGCAATGATCTGTTCACAGAGTTCACGAACATTCTCAATTCCAGGATGACGCTCTAGATACTTTGCTGCAAGATAGTACCATTCGTAAGGGATTCCGCCCGTACTGCCTTTGATTTTTTGCTCTTTAAGCGTCTCATTAATTTTCTGAATCTCTCGGATCTGCGGCAAGTATTCTGCTAATCCCAACGATTCAGCAACGCTCTGCGTTAGATTCAACTCAGGCAATTCGGGCAGTTTCTTATTTTGCTTGCGAGCAGTTGTAATTTTTTCGACGCGATCGCCCCAAATTTTACGACTAACCACATCCCCAAATTCTGCAATTTGATCAATGCGAATGTCATCTCCAAAACTGAAATCATAATCGGCTGACAATGCGCCTTTTTGCTGAAATTCTAGTAGTTTGTCGTTTCGACTTTTAGCAACTGAAGCTTTAGTCGATGACAGAATTCTCAACGTTGCATCTAGCGCGATTTGCATCAGAGTCCGGTCATCGCAGAACAGAGTGTAATAGTCTGCATATTTCATCCCTTTACCATCTCGCCCAAATCCAGTTTGTCTAAGCCGTAATTGCTCGGTACAAAGGTCTTTGATTTTATTGACAACTCGATCAGGCAGATCGCTGGGATCGATCGCTGGTGCATCTTTGATAGCGAGATAGATTACCCCAGTGGGTAAGTACAGCAATGGCTCATAGATACACTCATCTGTATTGAGACTAGTATGTGCATCCACTAAAGCATTGTTTACAACGTTTGTTAAAGCACCTCGATTTTCTGAAATGCTGTGATAAGTAAGTTTCAGCTTGCCATCACTGAGCGTATGAATTAGCTCTTTGAGTCTAGAGCTTTCAGCATCATATGGGTGTTTAACGATCGAAGCCAAAGAATCTGCGAGACAAGCTAGATTTGCAAGGCTTGAAAGCTTCTGACCGTTGAGAATCGGATCTAATCCATACTCAGAAAAGTTCCAATTTGTATCCCATCGTCGCTGTGCATTGTACGCAATACAAAGTAAATCATCAATGTAATCTCGATAAGTGTCAGTATTGTTCGGATCAATGAATTGATCGAGTCCTAGCTGCTGAACTTTTTGATCAATAATTTGCCGATGTTGCGCGATCGCTAATTTGCGACAGTCATCAGGCGCATCTGGAAATTTCTCGAAATCGTGCAGAATGAAACCAGCGATCGCAAGTCTTCGTTCTTTCTCTTTCACAACTCGTCGAATGGTCGTATCCATTTTTTCCAAGCGCTGCTCAATCAGATTTGCGGGAAATAATCCATTCAACAAATGCGTATTGAGTGATTGATCACCTGCATTATCTCGTCGAACCTTAGTTTTTCCTTCTGCTTCGCGTTGTCGATCGAGTTGTTCAAAGAATTGACCGCCTTTTGCTGTCACTCCGATCGCAATTCGCAATAGATTCGGTAAAACGTATTCAGCAAAATCTTGCATCACAGCATCATTCGGATTTTGCGCCTGGATTGCTTCTCGAAGGAGTTTGAGAGTGAGTAATTCGCGTTGACCAGGATCGATTGTGCGAGAACTGCTTTCACCTTCTAGCTCAGAGTCATCCATCCAATCATCCGATTGATCTAAATCTGCCGTCGTCTCTTCTAAGTCAGGCAACAACTGCTCTGCTTCAACTTTATTCTGTATCTTCTTCGTCATCTGTTTGTTCTAGTAAACTTAAGTAGGTTTCAACTTCTGCAACGTACTGTGGATAATCAGCCAAAGCATATTGCAGAGCTTCATATACCTTTTCAGCAATGATTTCGTCATATAAGTGAGCGAGTACATTCCGAAATCCACCTGATTTCTCCATACGGTTACCTAATGCTGGAGAAATCAATCCATACTGCCCAGCTAAGATGAATGTTTCAGCATTTTTTGGAGCTTTTCCACCTTCTGAAGTGATTCCAGCAACGCGCTTCAGGAAAGCTCGGTTGATATCAAGAGCAGATTGAATAACTTGTTCAAGTAGACGTTCAATAATGCTCTGTATGTCCTCATCTTGCAGATAGTCATCCAACGTTAGGGATTGAAAGCGATCGAGGCGTTGTAATCGCCTCCCGATCCCCTCTAGTTTTTTGCCAACCGTAACTGGAGTGAATTCCTTCATCGTCTAAGTTTCTCCAAGGTGGATCGAATCGATTCTCGTTGCTGTTGACGAAAAAATTTAAGTTGCTCTTTACTCATGAGTTTTTGCTGCTGAAAGCGCTCAAACTCTCCTGGTTCAAGTTCATAAAGAATCTGTCCGTCTTTTGCAATATTATGTGCTAGCAAATCTGAACACTCTTTCATCTCGATCGCATCAATCTGATCATCACCTAGCTTATAAATCTGCTGCAAAACTCCCCAGATCCGGAGAAAGTCGAAGCCTCCTTTTTCGTATTGTTTGCGGAGTTCTTCATCGCATAAGAAAGCAAAATCCCAGTCGCTGTTTGCATCATGATCTCCTCTAGCTCTAGAGCCAAAGAGAACTAATAATTTGAGATAGGGAACCTGCTCAAGAATCTGCGGTACGAATTCGATCAGTTCCTCTAAAGTTTGTGGAGGCTGATCTGAAAGTTTAGCTTGTTCCTGACGCACCAACTGACGAGCATAAAGCAGACAAGCTTGGATGTCTTCCTGTTCCAACCACGGATAGGTTTTTACCATTGTTTCAAATGTCTCTCCTGCTGCGATTAGCTCTAAAGCGTTCTCAACAGTGAGGCGCTCTCGGATAGCAGGTTTGCCATCGAGAATCTTGCGATCGACTGTAATCCGTTTCAGAAGATTTTGCTCATTCATTTTGTAGCTCTCTTTAGACGGAGTATGAAAAGAGGGAAGCAATTAGGGTGATTTGCATTCTAGTTCTAGGATTTATCGTGACTTAACCAGCCTTGCTACCGAAGTAGATTGAAGGGGGTTGAGATTACTTACGCCTGTACTTAATGCCGAAAGCTATTCGGAAACTTCCCTCTAGTCGTAGGCAGGCTCTCTTAGAATTATAGAGAGCCTAAAGTTTTTAACGAACTGAAGTTTTCAACATCCGGTAACGATTCTTCAGCCCCACCCGATTCGTTTCAATCAAGTAGCCTTTGTCTCTGGCTAGTTTAATCGTTGCTCCAAAACGATGTCCGACCTTTACAGCCAATTCATCGCCCCAGTGCCATGTTGTATCCGAAAGAAGTTCGTGCAACAACTCTAGCTTGGTCTTCTTGGAATCCATAAAATTCTCCACGGTAAAGGATGTAACTAAATTTACAGTTCAAAAGGACTATTCCTTTTATCGATCAAAATCTAGCGTGATCGATAGCCGATAGCAAGAGATTTTTTAAGTTCAGACATATTTAACCGTTAAATATGTCGAAACTTGATACAATTTCAGGGTGTCTGCGGAGCCTTGCGTTAAACACAGGGAATTGAATCCCGATAACGGGATTGAAATAAATACGTCTGCACTTAATGGCGTAAGCTGTTTCATCTCCGTCAGATTCTTCTAAATCCCGGCAACGGGACTGAAACCTTAAAATATCCACGGGTCGTCTCCTTTGCTTTTGAGTTGATAGGCGAGGGTGTCGAGGAGTAATGCACTTTGTCCGAACGCGATCGCGTAAGGCGAGATCGCATCATGGAAGCTGCGCGAATCACTAATCGGATAAATCTGAAAGTGCATCGGCAGCTTTAGCCTAAATCGCACATCAGCCACAGGACGCTTTACCACATAGGCAACCAAACTCTCTATTCTCAGCCGTTTATTGATCTCACTTGCCCAAGAGTTATCCGGTTGCCAGACTTCGATCCCTTTGAGAACTTGGATTTGCCAAGCTTTTGCGCTGAGATCTCCTGAGTAGGTGAATTTCCAGTTCGCTCTCTCTTCTCGATAGCGATGAAGTTTCATAAAAGCTAAACAGTGAGAAAATCGACCTTTTGGAATCGGGTGCTGAGTGCGTTGAACTGTCTCATTGAGCGATCGCAGAAATGCTGCTTCACTCATCATCTCAATTTCTAGATTGCTGAGAATTCCGGGGAGATCGTAAGTTTTAAAGCGATCGATTTCATTCTCTTCGGTCAAATCATAGATCCCGCACTGTAGCGGACTAGAGCCTCTGAAACTACAAGCATCCTCATAAATTGGATTCCCCTCTTTCTTCCCCGAAAGCTTTTGCCACTCCTGCGCCCAACCTCTGACAAATCCAGCAAGTTCTCTAAAAGAGCGATCAAAAACACTTTCACAAGCCGCCTGAAAGATTTCTAAGCTACTGGCATACTGTTCTCGAATCGTTTTATGCCCTAATTTGCGACCCAGATGCAGTGACTGAAAGGCTCCCCATCGTTTGTAGTAACCCCGAAAATCATTGATAGTCCGATACTCATCTAAAACCGTCGAATTGAGAAAAGGACGATCGTACTGTTCACCTTGAATCAACGGAGGCGAGTCCCCCTCAAACAGCCGCTCTGTAAAAAACTTCGGAACAAGTGCGTAAGCTGTAAAGTTCTTAAACTGAATCGTTCGATTGTTCAGTTGATAGCCATCGTGTCGCCCTAATCGTCCAAGGCGCTGGATAAAATTACCTGCATCAGCCGATTCAAAAATGAGAAAGTTGATCTTAAAGTCAACTCCGACATCGATTGTACTGGTTCCCAGAATCAGATCGGCAGACAAAGACTGTTCTCGCTCTGTTGTTCCAGATAGTCCCGTGTTCTCATTGACTGTTAAACCATAGGGCAAGAGTTGCGCTTGAAAGAAGGGTTTCAAGCGCTTGACTGCTGCGATCGAATTGAGAATAATTGCCCCTTTACTTCCAGGATGTTGCTGGAACTGCTCTAAAATTAATGCTGCATTATCTCTTAACCATATTTCTGAAGCTTTTGCAGCAGACTCCAACGGTACAAAGTTGAGCCTAATCGATCGTGCAACTTGTCGCCAATTTTCCGATTTAAGCTGTTCTTGTTGCTCGGCTGAGACAGGGAATTGATACTTGTTTTCTGCGATCGGGTTAATGACTTTACAGCGAAACCCTGCTTTTCTCAAGCGCTGAATTAACTGTTCATCTGGTGTTGCAGATAGAAACAAAAACTTTCTGCGCCGACTCGTTGATCGGATCAATAGCATTGTGTTGATCACGCTCGAAATCTGAGGGGCAGCAAATACATGAAACTCATCAAAAATGAATAGCTCGAAGACTTTATCAATCCGTCCCCACAGTTTATCGGGACTATCATTGGGCATGAGATAAGCACCTCGATGTAAGTAATGAAAGAGATCCGGATTGGTGAGTAACACTTCTGTTTGCTCAGTTCGAGTTGAGATCGCAGCACTTTTCCGCAAGTCTTCATTTTCTGCATAGTTCTCTAAGGTTGCTCCGCTCAATCTCACAACTCGCGGTTCATTTTCTGGCTGGAACTGTTGAATGTAATTATTAATTTGAGTTTCTTGATCTCTTGCAAGCTCGTTAGTGGGATATAACCCGATCGCGCAACAGTCTCCTTGAAGAACTCCCAAATACGCTGCCAAACTCTTTCCATCTCCTGTCATTGCTGTATTAAAAACGACATCGATTTCTGGATCTTGTAGTGCTTTTAGAGTTTCTGCTTGATGCCAAGAAAGTACCCATTGATCCGGAAGCTGCACTTCCTCCGAAACTTCTAGCGCGGGACAAGAATAAACTGACTGGAGTGTAACAGAGTAGATACTCATCGAAGTGTACGTAACGAGTTGCTATAGGTCTATCATATCGGCATAATAAAAAAGTGCAAGTTCAAAGTGTACGTACATATGGGGCGCAAAGGTCAATCAATTACGTTAGCGATCTCCGATCGCGATAAAGCTGAGCTAGAAGGTTTGGCGCTCGAACTGGGAATGACTTGGGGCGATCGCGCAAATATTTCCAAACTGGTAGAAGCGATCGCACGTCGCCAATTGACGATTGCGCCGAATCACGATTGGAAAATTGAGCGAATCAATGCGTTGAATCAAGCACGCTCGGCTTTAGTCGATGCAGGCAAGATTGAGGATGCAGTTGCAATCGCGCAACTTTTGATTGAGCGCAGTGAGTTGACGATTCCATTGAGAGTTGAGTTAGAACAATTCATTGCGAAGCCTGTTCAGCCTTGGCGCTTGCAGCTAGAGCGATACATTCGGCAACAGCAGCCGTTTCAGTTGTCGTATCAGGATGCGGCAGAACGAGTTTGGCAATTTACGATTCGGTATGCGGCAATCGCGTCTCATGAGGATCGGCAGTATCTCGATTGTTGGTGTGAGGAGACGGAAGAAGCGCAAGGACTGGGGGAGTTGCAGCATAATCGATCGCTCAGGCTCGATCGCATTACAGATGCGGCAATTAGTCGAGCAGATGGACAGTGGAGAACGTCTGGATTAGCGATGATTTTAGTGGAATTGCATTTGTTTCGGGGGTTGGCGTTTGCGTATCGGAGTAAAAGCGCGATCGATATTGTGAACGAGTGGCATGAAGAGTTACCCCAAGTGCGGCGGGTGGTGCGGCAGGTGTCGAGTACGTTTTGGTTGATTCGGGAGATTTTGCGATATGGGCAAGATTGTGAAGTGGTTGCACCAGAAAGTGTGCGGGAGTTGATGAAACAGGAGATTTTAGGGATGCGCGATCGCTATGGAATTCAGTCTTGAGTAAAGACTCGACAGAATTAGTCGATCGATTTATGATTGAACGAGATTTTGACAAACCGAAGCGGGGTCGAAAACCCTGGGGGGTTCGCCAAATTGCTAGAACCAAGACAAATCAATAGTTTTAACGATTCAGTAAATCGCTATCATTGTAGAATAAGGGCTGGGATCAATGTTTCAGATGACCTTTGCCAAAATCGGTTCTACAGCCCTTGTTCAGTAAGGGTTCCAGATGGCGGACGATCAGCGCACTTAATCCCGGCAACGGGACTGAAACATGAGTTTTGTGATTTGTACTACGGCTTAACGGAACTCGATCAGCGCACTTAATCCCGGCAACGGGACTGAAACAAGACACTGATCCGCACGAGCTGTTTGAATATATTGGCGATCAGCGCACTTAATCCCGGCAACGGGACTGAAACTCCCAGTCCATGCCGAGACTGGCATCAAATCGGCGCGATCAGCGCACTTAATCCCGGCAACGGGACTGAAACCGACCGCCGATCGAGCCGATCGCAAGCCAGCATGACGATCAGCGCACTTAATCCCGGCAACGGGACTGAAACTTCAGACTCGCACCACCCCCACCCCCACCCGCTGCGGGATTATTGGCGATCAGCGCACTTAATCCCGGCAACGGGACTGAAACCTTGATTCACTGCTTGCTGAGCCTGATTAATCTGCGCGATCAGCGCACTTAATCCCGGCAACGGGACTGAAACAATGAGCCTCTGGATCGGCTCAGGATATCTATCTAGCGATCAGCGCACTTAATCCCGGCAACGGGACTGAAACTATCTGCTGCGTGAACGAGGAGTCCTCGGCAACGGTTCATTACGATCAGCGCACTTAATCCCGGCAACGGGACTGAAACGTAATCAATAATTGAGCGATTACTATCATCTAAAGTTCGATCAGCGCACTTAATCCCGGCAACGGGACTGAAACTGGGAGTTGCCGATTTTGCAGGAGTGGAGCGATTGGCGATCAGCGCACTTAATCCCGGCAACGGGACTGAAACATTTGCAGAAGCTTTTCAACATCGCTAGGATGAAGCGATCAGCGCACTTAATCCCGGCAACGGGACTGAAACTCTCCAGACACGAAGAATACGCACCACCCTGCATAGCGATCAGCGCACTTAATCCCGGCAACGGGACTGAAACAGCAACTGAGCAAAATTAAAGCAATGGCTCAATTCTTCGATCAGCGCACTTAATCCCGGCAACGGGACTGAAACAGCGGCAAACATCCCTTTCCCTGCGCCTTTAGAACGATCAGCGCACTTAATCCCGGCAACGGGACTGAAACCGATAAATTCTCCGGTCGTTTTATCAAACTTTGTTTCTACGATCAGCGCACTTAATCCCGGCAACGGGACTGAAACTTGCCGGGTCTGAAACTTTTGGTAGGCTCTTGCCTGCTCTGCCGATCAGCGCACTTAATCCCGGCAACGGGACTGAAACGAACCATCGAGCAGATTCCGTGCCAAGTTCGCTGTATCGATCAGCGCACTTAATCCCGGCAACGGGACTGAAACTCCGGCTCGTAAGATTTATCCAGTGCGATCGCGTCACGATCAGCGCACTTAATCCCGGCAACGGGACTGAAACTTTTCATTTTTAGTTTGTATATGGGGCAGACGGGCGATCAGCGCACTTAATCCCGGCAACGGGACTGAAACTTTTCTACATTCCTCCCGAACTTCGACCGAAGGTGCAGCGATCAGCGCACTTAATCCCGGCAACGGGACTGAAACTGAGGCTTTTCTCTAGAGCGGACCTTAGCGGCAAACGATCAGCGCACTTAATCCCGGCAACGGGACTGAAACAACTTACTGCGTCCAGCCATCCCCAGGATCAAAGACGATCAGCGCACTTAATCCCGGCAACGGGACTGAAACACACACTGAAATGCCCCCCAAAAACTAGACCACTCCAAGAGCGACAAGAAACCGTTTAAGGAGTAGGATCAAGTGCATGTCAAATCAAGCCAAGAAATACAGCCCGCAATTCAAAGCCAAAGTCGTCCTCGA